>JARFQI010000194.1 GCA_029287855.1 Arenicellales bacterium
GGCCTTGTCGCCACCGCATTTGCCTTCGCCCATTTTTTCACCGGCTGCTTTGGCCTTGTCACCGCCGCACTTACCTTCGCCGCATTTGCCTTCGCCCATTTTTTCACCGGCTGCTTTGGCCTTATCACCGCCGCACTTACCTTCGCCGCATTTGCCTTCGCCCATTTTTTCACCGGCTGCTTTGGCCTTATCACCGCCGCACTTACCTTCGCCGCATTTGCCTTCGCCCATTTTAGCCTCGGCTACCATGTATCCGCTTTCCAGTGAAGTCATGGCAAAGGGACTGTCAGCAGAAGCAGTACTGATTCCAGCAACTGAACCGATCAGTAATGAACCTACGGCAGCAGCTACGGCATTTTGTTTGATTGGATTTTTCATTGTTTCAATTTCCTCGATTTTTATGTTTACTAATTTATTTAGACTACTAATTTAATATCAGTCATCTTCTGCGATGACGCGTTAAGTAATACTTAGGTTAAGGATAATTATGATTCAGATTCATGACTTCCTTGTAACGTTTTGAGCACGGGTTTTTTTAAAAGTTCCCTGTCTCAAAATTTATTAAGTGAAGAATATTGATGATTGTCGATTTTCTAAACATGATAATTCATATGGCGGTATAAATTACAATGCCGGCAGATCAATGTGGTCGAGGATGTTATTGGGCCGATTTCGCTGTCGGTCTGCCCAGCGGAGTATCTCATAATATCCACGCACACGATTGACATAAGCAACTGGCTCATAACCTCGCGCATAGCCGTGCCTGGTCTGCTTATGCCATTCAGGTTTGGCCAGAAATGGTAAGTATTGCCGCACATCTAGCCAGCTGTCTGGATTAGCACCTGCTTTTTGTGTCAGGATTCTTGCGTCTTCAAGATGCCCAACCCCAATATTGTAGGCAGCCAGGGCTAACCATAATCTATCTGGTTGTTTGATACGTTGTGGAAGATTGTCCATCAGCAATTTCAGGTATCGTGAACCACCTTCAATACTTTCAGCAGGGTCACGTCGGTCTTTTATTTTGAGTCTCGTAGCGGTTGCATTGGTTAGCATCATTATGCCACGCACACCGGTTGGTGATACTGCATCTGCATCCCAGTGTGACTCCTGGTAGGCCTGCGCAGCCAGCAGTCGCCAGTCTATGCCGGTATTTTTTTCTGCGAGTCGGAACATCTTTTCATAGGACGGCAGCAGTTCATCGATTCGCTCAATAAATTTCTTTGAATTTACATAATTGAATTGCGAACTGGGGCCATAATATCGGTCTAGTAAGCGATTAAGTTCTCCACTCTTTTGAATTTTTTTAAGAAATTTGTTGGCGGCAACTAGTAGTGATTTATCATTGCTATGGTTAAACATCCATGCCAGTTTGTCATCGGGGGGAAGGGGAAATGCTATTTGTAGGTCAGGATAAAACTGGCGCACGATGGATACTATATTTGAATCAGCGATGGTGAACTCAAGTTTTTCTTCCCACACACGCACGAGTAAATTTTCAGGAGTTTCTGCAGCGGATTCCTGCCAGGCGAGTTGAGGGTATTTCTTTTTTAAATTTTGAAGGCGCTCGACATGGCTGCTGCCGGCAGTAACCATAATATCCCGGCCTGCAAGATCGGCGGGTTTACGGGGCCGCTTAGCGCCTCCAGATCTATAAACAACCTGCTGCTTGATGGTCTGGTAGGAAGAACTGAATGCGACCTGCTTTTCACGTTCTTCAGTAATTGACAATCCGGCAGCGGCCATATCGACATGGGCAGCCTGTATTGCCGGCATGATCATATCAAATTGATCAGCAACGCTTATGTCGAGTTCAACGCCCAGATTCTTAGCGAACGCACTGGTTAACTCATATTCAAAGCCGCCTGGGCCCTGATTTCCCTCATAGTAGGTTGTTGGGCCATTGAAGGTGATGACTCTTAATTTTCCTGAGGACTGGATTCGCTGAAGGTGGGATTCCTCCCAGCTAAATTCCAGAATCAGCACAGGAACTGACAGTAAAATGGCTACCAGGATACCGATCAAACGAATGCGGCGCACGCGTTTTGTCTGTTGTCTTGAGTCAGTCACTTTCAGTCACATTACCGGATGGCTATTTTGTTTGTCTACTAACTGCATGAACGAATAATTTACATTACAAACTTAGCATAAGAATTCTCTGTGGAGACATAATTTTTGTAAAATCAGAGGCAAAGGCATCTGACATAAAAAAGGCCATCAATGTTGATGGCCCTGAGCAAAATCTATAGAAAGATTTTTTTGACTAGCTACAGCCTTTGGGTCTCGGTAGGCCAGCAATTTTGTTGGCGCATTTGATCAGGCCGGTAGGAAACAACGAGTAGATGTATTTCTGGTCGCTGCGGTCCTTGCCATATTTTTGCTTCATAATTTTTGAAAATGCACGAGGTTCAGCAACTTTGCCGTTTTCAACGAAATACTCACGTGCTTCATTGATGATGTCCCAGTGTTCGTCAGTCAGCTCTGCTATGTTTTCATTGTCAGCAATCTTTTCTGCCAGTTCTTCACTCCATTGATCAAGATTGAGCAGCCATCCAGCTTCACTCAGTTCGATAATTTGTCCATTAACCTCTGCTTGCATTGATAAATCCTCAAAAAATTTCTGTAAATACGTAATAGTTGACTAATTATATCAACTATTTACCCTGTTTGGTATAGGAATGGATACTGGATTTTCCTCTCTTTTGTTGAAGGATACAAAGAACTATTTGCTAGCCCGCTTGTGAGATCGGGATATTTTAGAGTGATATCAAGTTCTTCTAACATTTTCCTGTTGTCCATACGGCGTGATTCCCGCAAGTATGACAACATTCCCTGGCTTAAAACTTGCTTTGCTGTATTCCAGTCTATGGCAGGAGGGCGTTGCAAACCCAGATGATCTGCAACAAGATAAAAATATTCTGTCATATTACTATCACAGCCATCACTGACATTGTATATCTCACCGTCACGACCAGACTTTCCTGCAGCGACGCAGATAGCCGCCAGATCATCCGCATGAATACGATTCGTTTTCGGTGCTAATTCCTCCCGGATCACCGGGATATGATCTCTGATTCGCTGTTCTGGCAGGCGACCAGGGCCATAAATACCACCAACACGAAGGATTACCAGCTCCACGTTATATTGCTGTCGGAACTGTCGAAGTCTATTCTCAGCATCAAGCCGCCGATGAGAACGTTCTGCCCCGGGATTGGTGGGTGTATCTTCTGTCACCCATCCGCCTCCCTGGTCGCCGTAGACTCCGGATGTGCTGATATAAACGATTCTTCGTGGCAGGCTGTTGCTGCCGAGACTGGCAAGAAAATTACCCATGCGTGGATCTGTCAGGCCTTTAAGTGGTGGCGGTGCGAAGTAATAGACCACTGAATTGGCCAGCGGCAAACCCTGCAGGCTCTGAATATTATCCAGGTCTGCAGTCACAGGGGTTACACCAATATCTTTCATTTGTTGGGCAGACGATGGTGATCGCGCAAGCCCGGAGACTGTGCTGTTCTCCTGCAGGTAGAGCCTGGCTACTCGGCTGCCGATATCTCCATAGCCAATAATAAAGGCCTCTGTTGCAATTCCCGGGTTTTCTGCTGAGTTAACTGTTTTCACTTTTTAATGATTTTAATGAAGTTGGACTGGTACATATCATAAACTCTCGTTAGAATCTGTTCAGCATTTTTTATTTGGGATCGTCGGCTGTAACAGAACTTTTGCCATGACTGATTTCACTATTTAATGTGTTCAATGGCGGTGATGGTTGGCCCCCTTAACGACGATATGCTGTGAACCCGGTCAGGTCTGGAAGGAAGCAGCCGCAGCAGCAGAGTCGGGTGTTATGGCAAGGCTTTCCTGATCCGCCACCATTTGATTTTTTCTCTCTGCATTAAGTGAGAGTTTTTCCGGCCACTGTAATTTCAAACTAAGACCTGTGCCTATGTCGTTCAACACCCTATAATGATTTCTTCATTGAGGATCGTTTCCGGATTACTTTATGTCATATAAGGTTCTTGCACGAAAGTGGCGACCAGGCAGTTTTAGCGACGTTGTTGGTCAGCAGCACATCCTGCAGTCATTGTCTCATGCCCTCGACAGCGACCGGCTTCATCACGCGCTGCTATTTACCGGTACGCGCGGCGTAGGCAAAACCACCATTGCAAGGATACTCGCCAAGGCATTGAACTGTGAAGAAGGTATCAGCTCAACACCCTGTGGTAAATGTGCAAGCTGTCTGGCGGTAGATGAAGGTCGTTTTATTGACCTGATAGAGGTCGATGCGGCTTCGAAGACCAAGGTTGATGACACCCGAGAGTTACTGGATAACGTTCAGTATCTCCCGACTAGCGGGCGCTATAAGGTTTACCTGATCGATGAAGTCCACATGTTGTCTCGAAGCAGCTTCAATGCCTTGCTAAAAACCCTGGAAGAACCACCTGATCACGTAAAATTTCTGCTGGCCACCACTGATCCACAGAAACTGCCTGTTACCGTTTTGTCCCGATGCCTGCAATTTAATCTGAAACGGCTGGACCCTGATCAGATTAAATCGCAACTGGTGCGTATCCTTGAGACAGAAAACATAGAATATGACGATGGGGCACTGGATTTGTTGGCGCGCAGTGCAGATGGCAGTATGCGCGATGGCCTCAGTTTGCTTGATCAGGCCATTGCCTTCGGCGCCGGCAAAGTATTAAAAGAAGATATCAGAAAGATGCTTGGCAGCATTGAGCAGCGCTATATTCATGCCTTGATTGAGAGCCTGGCAAATAATGATACAGATGCCATGTTTCAGGCCATCGGTGATGCAGCAGATCGCAGTCCGGACTTCTTTATGGTGCTCGATGAGTTGCTCGGTAGCTTCTACCAGCTCTCACTTGCCCAGTTGGCACCGGCTATTATAGAGCAACGCAGTCTAGACAGGCCATGGCTGGAACAGGCCAGCGTAAAATTCAGTGCGGAACAGTTACAGTTGTATTACCAGATTTGCCTGACAGGCAAACGAGACCTGCCGTTGGCCCCTGATTCAAGAACCGGTTTTGAAATGCTGATGTTGCGGATGCTGGCATTTCGTCCAGATACATCCGCGCTGGATGTTGGGGTATCTAATCAAAATTCCACTACGACTTCACCTGTTCATAGCCCGTCTAATCAACAGGCAGCTGCACCTCAGCCAACCGCTCATCAAGCTGCAGCAAAGACAGTAAATAGCAGCAGTCAAAGCAGGCAGATCAATGCCAGTGAAGCGCAGGATAAAAACGATGCAGTTTATTCAAAAAGCATCGGCAGCGGCGGAACTCAGCAGGCGAGTATGGTTATGCCCGACAGCAGTGTAAAAATCAGCGAGCCATCGCCGCCAGCTGATGAGCTTATAGAGATGGTAGCACCTGACTCATTGCAGAAGAAAAAGAACTGGTCGGGGCTGGTTGAGACATTATCAATAACCGGTTTGACCAAGCAGTTGGCATTACATATGGCGCCTTCAGTCTGGAATGAGACCCATCTTGAACTGCTGATTGACATTGAACACGATGCAATTCATTCAGCGACTCGAGAAAAAGAACTGATCACTGCCTTACAGAATAATCTTGGCACTAATCTTAAGATTACAGTCAGAGTTGATAATCCAGTAGCGGAAACTCCAGCGCAGCAGAAACAGCGCCAGATTAGAGAGAAACAGGAAGCCGCTGAAAAATCTATACTAACCGATCAGGGTGTGAATAAAATAGTCGATGCTTTTGGTGCCACTGTCGCCCCGGGATCTATCCGACCGGTGAATTAGTAGCCAGCATTGCTTAACAATCAGCATTGTACTGTCGACATTTATTACTGAATTAAATATCTACAGGAGTATTGAGATGAAAGGTGGACTAGGAAATATTATGAAACAGGCCCAGGCGATGCAGGAAAAAATGCAGCTGGCCCAGGAAGAACTCGCCAAAACAGAGGTTGAAGGCAGTTCCGGCGGCGGACTGGTGACCGTCACCATGACCTGCCGCCATGATGTGCGCAAGGTCAATATTGATGATGACCTACTCAGCGAGGATAAAGCAGTAGTCGAAGATCTCGTTGCTGCTGCTGTGAATGATGCAGTGCGCAAGGTCGAATCCACTACTCAGGAAAAAATGTCGGGTCTGACAGCGGGAATGGGGTTGCCTGCTGGAATGAATCTGCCATTCTGACAAACTCGATTTATCAGTATGTCAACTGCCCACGCCATCGAAAGCCTTAGAGCAGCCCTGGCCTGTTTACCAGGCGTTGGTCCAAAATCCGCCCAACGAATGGCGTATTACCTGATTGAACGTGACAGGGTAGGTGCAAGATCCATAGCATCGGCACTGACTCACGCACTCGATTCTATTCAGCATTGTCGGCGATGTAATAACCTGAGTGAGACAGAAATTTGTTCGTTGTGTTCCTCCCCCTCACGCAAGCATTCACAATTATGCATAGTTGAGACGCCAGCAGATCTTGAAGCCATTGAACAAACGGGCAGCTATAAAGGCTGTTATTTTGTCTTGATGGGGACCATTTCCCCGCTGGATGGAATAGGACCTGAGAACCTGGGTGTTGACCGTCTGCTTGAGGTTTTGGCTGAATTCGATATTGAAGAAATTATCCTGGCAACAAATCTCACCGCTGAAGGCGAGACAACAGCGGAATACCTCACAGATCTATTATCTGCCAGGGACATTGCAAAAGATATCAGGCTGACACGCATTGCACGCGGCGTGCCAGTCGGTGGTGAACTTGAATACATCGATCGTAATACGGTTGCCCGGGCAATTGATGAACGCCGAAGTATTACTCAGACCAGAAAATAAAAAATCGAAACATACAAATATGCCGCTTGATTACAATTTTTAAATTGATGATGATCAGTTAATTGTTACGGCTAGTGGATCTATATGACAACGTCGATGAAGCTGTTTCCTGCGGCGAAGATACTCTCAGATACTGTCTCGAGAGCAATTGCACGAAAGTTCTCATTGGTGAAACACGGGCATCGGATGTGCACAACAGGCTGGATCAGCGCGAGATGGTGCAGCGGTTAATAAAACTATTGGAACCTTACCAGCTATCAATAGCAGCATTACCTAATATAGACCATTTGCAGGACACTTAATTTGGGAAGCTGGTAGCAGAAAACCGGGGCATAAAATCAAGTTGTTTAGATCACTCGACGATGCTCTCAACTGGTTAAGGCAGTCATGATAGACTTAAGCCATTTGTTGATGAACTAACTGCGCATGATTTACTAGCTTCGCCGAAAAATATTCGTACTAATCACTAAAATTGTAAAAAGTTTCATTCAGGTAATTCACCACATCATTCACTCCTCGCTCATCTAGCCCCACCTTTTGCATACTGTTACAGCCATTAACCTGTTTGATTAAACCACCCAGGCTGGTGACCCTGCGATCAGAACGTGTGTAAAGCATATCCGGTTTGCCTTCTGTCATCTGGCTATGGCAGCTGAGGCAGCTGCTGCTGTCGTGCAGTTTTTTGCCATTTTCGCTGTCACCAGGCAGCAGCGCTGCCGCCATAGCGTTGACGGGCAGGATAAATATCAGTATTGGCAGTATTCTTCTCATCATAGGTTTCCTTTCTGTTAAGGCTCTTAATCGATTTCCTGTTAATTAGCCGACTGCAAATGTTTTATGCGAATCGATGCAGGCGGGTGAGAATCATAAAATGCCGAATGGATGGGGTCCGGTGTCAGGGTGTTGGCATTATCTCTGTATAACTTGAGCAGGGCAGTAACCAAATCACCTGCATTAGCATTTTCTTTGGCGTAGTCATCGGCTTCAAATTCGTGTTTACGCGAAAACCAGGAACTGATCGGGTGGATGAAAAACAAGAATACTGGACCGACCATCATAAACAGCATGAGTGCTGCATGATTCGACGGGGTTGTCATGCCCAGGCCCTGGTAGAACCATTGCTGCTGCATGAGCCCTCCCAGTAACGCCAGCGCAACCAGGCTGATCATGAAAAAAACGCTGATACGTTTAATAATATGGCGACGCTTGAAATGACCAAGTTCATGTGCCAGTACGGCAACAATTTCATCGGCACTGAGAGTATCAAGCAGGGTGTCAAAAAAGACCACGCGTTTTGATTTCCCCAGCCCGGTAAAATAGGCATTGCTGTGGGCAGATCGGCGTGAACCATCAACAACAAATAGCCCCTGTACCTTGAAGCCCGTGCGTTTCATCAGCTCAGTAACGCTTTTGCTAACGGTCTCGTCTTCCAGTGTTTCAAATTTGTTAAATAGCGGGGCAATCCAAATCGGGTAGATAACCATCGCCAACAGGTTGAACGCCATCCATACCAGCCAAAGGTATAACCACCAGTATTTGCCACTGACCTGCATTAACCAGAGAGCGGTAAACAGTAACGGCACGCCGATAACAAGAAAAAGCAGGGTCTGCTTGATTAGATCTGTAATATACAGCCCGGGAGTCGTCTTATTAAAGCCAAAGCGGGCTTCCAGGCCGAAGGTTTTATAGAGGGTGAATGGCAAGTCCAGCACAGCACCAATAATAATTGTCAGAACGATAAAGACCACCCCAGTCAGCAACGGGTTTTCCAGCCACTGTCGGCTAAGGTCATCGATCTGCTGCAGACCCCCGCCTAGAGTGAACATCAGCAGAATGGCTGCAGAGTAGAATCCGGAAATCAGACCGAGGCGTGTGCGGGCGATGGTGTAGTCAGCTGCTTTTCTGTGTGTAGCAAGATCAATCTGCTCACTGAAGGCGCCAGGTACAGCATCGCGATGCTGCCGCACACTCAGAATCTGGCGCCTGCCCAGCCATAATTCAGTGATCAGCATGGCCGCCAGCGCGACAAGAAAGAGGATGGTTAATGTGTTCATCATATGTTTTCTATCATCTTCGTCAGGTAAAAGCCTCTGAGTTTCATTGTTTCAATATTCGACCTTAGTTATTGAAACTTGAAACCTGGCACATTTTTTACTCGAATTATTCCAGTAGACGCAATAATACATTATCCTCTCGCTCTGATTTATACTTTCCTTACTAAATAACAGGATATTTAATTCTATGCCGCAGGACCCGAATGCTCTGGTCTGGATCGATCTGGAAATGACAGGTCTGGATCCAGACACCGACAGAATAATAGAAATTGCTACCATCATCACAGATTCTGATTTAAATGTTCTGGGTGAAGGGCCCGTGATGGCAATCCACCAGCCAGACGAATACCTGGATGGTATGGATGAATGGAATACCCGAACCCATGGCAACACCGGGCTTACCGAGCGGGTAAGATCATCGAAAATTACTGAATTACAGGCGGAGAATGACACACTGGATTTTATTCGTGAATATTGTCCGCGCAACAAGTCACCTTTATGCGGTAACAGTATCTGCCAGGATCGCCGTTTTCTTTACCGCTATATGCCGCAGCTTGAGTCCTGGCTGCACTATAGAAACCTCGACGTCAGTTCAATCAAGGAATTAGCCAAGCGCTGGCATCCGGAGGTTTATAACGGCTTCAACAAAAACAACACTCATAAGGCGATGGATGACATTCGTGAGTCTATTGATGAGCTGAAATATTTCAGACGTACTTTTTTAAAGTTAAAATAGCGTTGCATACACTATGTTGAGAGTTCAGGTAAATTTTATTGCACTTTCAATACTGCTACTGATGACGGCATGCACCTCGAACAAACAGCTGCCGACAGCTTACTACTCTGTTCCAGTGAATAAAGATGCCCAGGCTCATGCAGATACATCATCCTGGTGGGCTTATCGTTACAGGGTCAGATGGCCAGAATCTAACGACGAACCTGATTTTGCTGTCGACCTGTTACTTGCCCATGCGCTTGTCAGGCCAGTCCTGCTTGAATTCTCAGAGCAAATAATATGGTGGCGTTTTCATCGCAGGGCATCAAAAGAGGCTCCCGGCCACCAGTTTAGTTTTCTGTTCTATAGCGGCAGGAGAACGGCTATTGAGATTATCCGCGAGCTGGAGAGCATCCCTTTACTTGCTACACTGAAAGATAACGGCATCGTGCAGAAAACACTCTCATCTGATACCGACAAGAAGGCAATAACAGCAATCGAAGCTTACAGCGATCCGTCCTGGTCACCGGTGATTCAAAGAACATGGCCATCCTATATTATGGGGGTAAGCGCTTTCTGGCTGGCCTTGATAGACGAACTGAAAACAGAGCAGTCAAACCAGGGCGAGGATGTAATAGGCGTCAATGCTGAGGTTGATATGCTGCTCGAAGAATATCGCCAGGTCGATGATGAGATCGCTGTGATGTGGCAGCAGCAGGGCCAGCACGTGTTATTGCATCACATGAGTGCCTTGTTCGGCTACAAGCCGATGTTGTTAAAGAAAAATGTGACTTATTAGTGCTGTCCGTGTTTTGGCACTACTGAACAGTCATCGACAGGGCTAACTGCTTTTACGCTTTTAGCTCGGATAAGCTGAGTTTTCTTTTTTGCTGTTCAATGGCCCAGGCAATATGTTCTGCAACCAGCTCTGAAGATGATTTAATCCTGCTTTCTAAAGCCGATAGTATCTTCGTATCATATGCTGCATTTCCCAACGCAACGGCAATGTTTCTCTGCCAGCTTTGATAACCAATACGGCGGATGGGCGATCCTTCCAGGTTTGTCATGAACTCAGCTTCGGTCCAGTTGAATAATGTCAATAAGCCTGCTTCATCCAGCCCATGTCGGGGCTGGAAATCAGTCTCTTTAGTGATCTTTGCAAAACGGTTCCAGGGACAGCAGAGCTGGCAGTCATCACATCCATAGATTCGGTTGCCGAGCAGCGGCCGAAGTCTCTCATCAATGCTGCCTTTATATTCGATAGTTAGATAGGATATGCACAAACGCGCATCGACCTGATAGGGTGCGATGATGGCTCTTGTCGGGCAGATGTCCAGACAGGTCTGGCAGCTGCCGCAGTGTTCTTCTGTTACTGTATCAACAGGAAGTGGCAGATCGGTGTAAATTTCGCCGAGAAAGAACCATGAACCGGCCTCGCGGTTAATCAGGTTACTGTGTTTTCCAATCCAGCCAATACCTGCTTTCTCAGCCAGCGCCTTTTCCAGTACCGGTGCGGAGTCGGTAAACACCCGAAAATTGAATCCTTCTATGCTGGACTGGATTCGCATGGACAGTTTCTGCAGGCGCGTGCGCAGCAACTTATGGTAGTCACGGCCTAATGCGTAACGCGATATATAGGCATTCTTGTCCATTTTCAGTAATCTGACAGCTTCACGGGCCTGGTGGGGTAGATAGTCCATCCGTGCGGAAATGATGCGCCTGGTGCCGGGGATAAGCTCAGCAGGTCGGCTGCGCTTAAGTCCATGGCGGGCCATGTATTCCATGTCGCCATGGTGATTATTTTCCAGCCAGTCATGTAGCTTATTTTCCGCAGCTTGTAGATTAGTATCCGTGATGCCCAGCTGCTGAAAGCCTAGTTCCTGGCCCCACAGGCGAATTTGTTCAACCAATTCAGTAAGCTTACGTTCAGATAATCCTTCTGTGGGATGTGTCTCCTTCTTCATAGTATCGTATGATACCGGTCATGGACTCAGGGAAAAATAAATCATTTTCAGATAGCCAGCTTCTAACACCGGCAATTTTGGCAGAATGCCAGGGCTGGCTGCCAGATCACTCGGAAGATTCCCACAAAGGTAGCAATGGCCGTGTAGTGATCCTTGGTGGAGAAAAGGCCATGGCCGGTGCCGCCTGTCTCGCCGGCTGGGCAGCTTATGTCGCCGGGGCAGGGCTGGTCAGGGTGGCTACTGTTCCTGAAAATGTCTCTGCTATTACCAGCTTTCGACCTGAACTGCTGGTCAGTGGTATTGGAAAAGTTCAGCAGTTAAAAAGTCTGCTTCAACAGAGTGATATTCTGGCGTTGGGGCCGGGCCTGGGGCAGACTAAATGGTCGCAACAGGTGTTTGAATTTTGTCTCGAACATCGGCAGCCGGATATTATTGATGCTGACGGCTTGAACCTGCTTGCACAGTCACCTGTTAAAAGACAGGGCTGGGTGCTGACACCACATCCCGGTGAGGCAGCCAGGCTGCTGAACTGTCGGGCACGAGATGTTCAGGCGGATAGAATTGCGGCAGCGAATGAAATAGTCAGTATTTATGGCGGGATTTGTATACTCAAAGGCCATGGCAGCCTTATTGCTGATGATGCTGAAAAGCCCAGGGTTTGCCGATATGGCAATTCTGCACTCGCCGTAGCAGGAACAGGGGATGTCCTTAGCGGATGTCTTGCTGGACTGCTGGCACAAAAAATGGAACCTTTCAAAGCATCTGTAGCGGCGGTGGTATTGCATGCCTGTGCGGGCGAAATTCAAGCTGAAGAGCACGGCAGTATTGGTATGCTGGCATCTGACCTGATGCCTCCGCTGCGGCGCTTGCGTAACGGATATCAAATTGAGGTGAATCGCTAAAATGACAGCCGCAAGTTCAATGCCTGCTGAATTCACCGTAAAACTGACTGATGTCGATGACACCGAACGGCTCGGTGCCGTCCTGGCCGCAAGCTTGCCGGATGGAATTGTGGTTTTTTTACAGGGGCAACTCGGCGCCGGCAAAACATGCCTGGTGCGCGGACTACTCAGGGCTTTAGGCCACAAAGGGGCGGTAAAAAGTCCTACTTACACGTTACTGGAGGAATATTCCCTGGCAGGCAGGGAAATTATTCATTTTGATTTATACCGTCTCACCGACCCTGAGGAGCTCGACCTCATAGGGATAAGAGATTACTTCAACGGCAAGGCCTGCTGCTTTATAGAATGGCCACAGCGTGGTGAGGGATACCTGCCAGTTGAAGACCTGGTGATTCAGTTATCTGTTGATGGCAATGGCAGGTTAGCCAGGATTTCAGCCCGCAGTGAAACCGGGGTGATATTGTTGCAGTCTATTCAGCCTGGACTCGGTCAACAATTCGGTTGACCTCTTCATTCCACTGAGCAAATGTTTTCTGCATTTCGAGGTCAGGAAAAAATTCGGCCAGTTTCATTGGATTTAGCGTAACCAGCAGGGTTTCACTGCGTTCAGCAAAGATAGTGATTTTTAGCGGTAGAAAAGGAATAAGCTCGGGATGTTTTTTGACAATATCATGCAGGACATCCTCGCGCATAAAAAAAACAATCCTGTATTCAGCAGTATTATAACCGGAAGAAGTCAGGCCGATATCGACTCGCTGCACGCGCGATACCTTGTAGCCTTCTTCTACGATTGAGCTTTGCAGAGCACTCATCGTCTCAGGGAACGTCATACCGATACGGCGCATTATCAGATCATCTGCAACAGCTGAAACAGGCAAGGCCAGAAAGATAAGCAGCAGGCTGACCAGTGCCTTATGATAAATTCTCATAGCAGCGCCTCATCAATCATATCTTCATAAACGGTTTTCATCTCGGTGCACATGCTGTCAAGTTCGCTATTATTGTAAATCTCATTCATCCGTTTCGGGTTAGCGTACATCACCAGTACTTTATCGCCCTGTTGGGAAACGGTAATCCTGCAGGGAAGAAACAGGCCGACCCGTGGGTCGAGTTTGAGTGCCTCGTTGAGAATGTTGAAATTACAGGAATAGACAATGACCTGTTTCTTGTCCTCCTTGCTTTCCTCTGTCAGACCTGAGTCCAGGTTCTGTACCCGGATCAGGCGAAAGTTCATGCTGCCAACCGCATTGGTCAGATTGGTAACCGTTTCTTCAACAGAGTAGGGTGATTCCTTGATGATAACAGCGGGTTCATCTTCAGATGTTTCTTCAATGGCTGCTGCTCTGGATTCAAAAGAACGCACATAGGCCACAACATCATTGATATCCTGCTCACTTAAGCCCTCTTTCAGGTAGGATTTCATTGGTGTACCTTTTCTGCCCTTGATGAGGGTGTTTTTTATCATTTCATCACTGGCTGATATCAGGAAGCCGCGGTTGTTCAGTGCGGGGGCCAGGATGGGCTGGCTACGTGGTCTTGACATGGTTACACCAGTACCTTTGCCGCCGTTGCCCGACGCACCATGGCATTCAGCGCAGTGATCCAGGTATACCTGCTTACCGTGCACTGCATCGCCGTCAACAGGTTTTTTCGAGTATTTTGGCGGGATGGTGTCAGACCAGCTGCGTATATAGCTGATGAGCATGTCGACTTCGTTATCGCTAAGATTTTTAAAGGCCGGCATGACTCTGCCAGGGCGACCAACTCTGATAGTCTTTACCAGGTAATCATTTGATGCAGTGGCGAGAAAATCTGGCAGGGAGAGAGGTATGCCCATGCCACCGTTACCATCGTAACCATGACAGGACACACAGTTCTGCAAATATATGTGCTCACCATCATGTTTGGCATGTGCCTGTGATGGCAGTGCAATAACTATAAAAATAAAGATTGCAATAAAAAACCTGAACATTTTCTAACCCCGTCAATCAGATAAGGTATTATAGTACTGTGGCTAGTTAATATTCATTGATTATTGTCAAAACACCTGCTTGATACATGTTAAGAATTGGAGCGGCAAACTGGCCTGCCGTTGCAGGCCAATGTTATAAACTGATAATAATTGAGCGTATATCTGTTAAATCTTGAATAGTTATCTTGATATCATAATCTGCGCAGGTTTTATTGCATGCACATGTAGCTGACAGGCTATCAGCAGGCTTCGCTGCAACGACGAGATGGTTAGTCCAGATTACATTATTTGTGATTTACAGGGGCTCCATGATTAAATTTATAGAAAAAGCGACTACTAGATATTTTTAATGAAGCGGTACATTCTTTTTTTCATTCTTGCCAGTTTATTGCTTCCCCATCTGGCTGCTTCATCCTCTGCCGTCAGTGTAAAGAATTTGCGGTTATGGAACGCCCCGGATAATACCCGTGTTGTACTTGATCTGAGCGGCAGTATTCAGCACAGGATATCAACATTTACCAGCCCGGATCGCATTGCAATCGATCTTAAAAACGCAAAGCTGAGCAGCAGCATACCGCACGATATTGAGAATAATCCATTCATTAAGCGTTTCCGCTATGGCCAGTATTCTAAAGAAGTTACCCGCATAGTCATCGATCTCAAAAAACCCGTGCGCGTGAAAAGCTTTACTCTTAAGCCTAACAAGGTCTATGGATACCGGCTTGTTGTTGACCTGTTTGATAAAAGCAAGACGACAGCCCCGAAAATCACCCGGTCGGCACCTAAGCGCACAGGAATTGTCACCGTGGCCATTGATGCAGGTCATGGCGGTGAAGATTTCGGTGCTTCCGGCAAGAAAAAAACCAGGGAGAAAAAGGTCGTTTTATCAATCGCCAGGGAATTAAAAAAGCTGGTTGATAAAGATCCAGTGCTACGCTCATATATGACGCGCACCGGTGATTATTATATTCCCTTGAGGAAGCGTACCAGCCTGGCAAGAAGCGCCAATGCCGACCTGTTTGTGTCAATCCATGCTGATGCCTTCCGTCGCTCATCCGCGCGTGGCGCATCCGTTTACGCACTATCCAAAAGTGGCGCGAGTAGTGAGACTGCCCGCTGGCTGGCTAACAAGGAAAATGCAGCTGACCTGGTAGGCGGTGCTTCGATCAGTGACCGCGAAGATGTCGTTGCCGGGGTACTGCTGGACATGCAGATGGATAAAACCCTTGAGTTTAGTATCGGTTTTGGTGACGAGGTGCTTAAGGAAATGAAAAAGATTGCCAAATTGCATAGCGAGACTGTCCAGCAAGCCGGTTTTGTAGTGCTGAAGTCTCCTGATATACCCTCTGTGCTGGTAGAAACCGGATTTATCTCCAACCCGTATGAAGAACGCAAATTGATGAGCAAAAAATATCAGCAACAGGTGGCCAATGCGATCTACAAAGGTATTAAGAAGTTTATCAGCAAAGAAAAAATGGCCTTTATGAGTCCCGAACCAGGGAAAAGCAAAAACTGATGCGGCGTAACGCGTTCAGTGGCGAATCACCGGAGATTCGCCACCTGCCTGCGCAGCTGGTAAACCAGATAGCAGCGGGTGAGATAGTAGAGCGGCCGGCTTCTGTTCTGAAAGAACTGATCGAGAACAGTCTTGATGCAGCAGCGCGGCAGATTGTTGTTGAACTCGAACATGGCGGTCTTAGAAGAATATCTGTTAGAGACGATGGCCATGGCATACGCCAGGATTGCCTTGCACTGGCAATGGGCAGGCATGCTACCAGTAAGATTCATAATCAGCAGGACCTGGTCAACGTCATGACTATGGGCTTTCGTGGTGAGGCCCTGCCAAGTATGGGTTCTGTATCCCGCATGAAC
>JARFQI010000024.1 GCA_029287855.1 Arenicellales bacterium
TCACTGAACCTGTTGCGTCCGATCTATCGACATAGCGCCGCCTATGGACACTTTGGTCGTACCGAGGAACAGTTCAGCTGGGAAGCCCTGGATAAGGTGGAAGCCCTGCGCAATGACGCAGACCTGAAACAGGCGGCGTCCGCCTGAACCAAACAAATAAAATCTAGTAACAAACATGTACCACGAACATGTCGAGAGGTAATAATGAGCGTACAACCAGTTGAAAATCTGACACCGGATTACAAAGTGGCCGACATGAGTCTGGCTGAATGGGGACACAAGGAAATAAGCATCGCCGAAGTAGAAATGCCTGGGCTGATGGCC
The DNA here is from genome assembly GCA_029287855.1 of Arenicellales bacterium. Lineage (GTDB taxonomy): Bacteria > Pseudomonadota > Gammaproteobacteria > BMS3Bbin11 > BMS3Bbin11 > BMS3Bbin11. The sequence goes on from JARFQI010000024.1 coordinate 325, forward strand.
TTACGTGAAGAATATGGTGATACAAAACCTCTCAAGGGTGCTCGTATTGCAGGCTGTCTGCATATGACCATCCAGACTGCTGTACTAATCGAAACACTAGAAGCTCTGGGCGCTGAAATACGCTGGTCTTCATGCAATATTTTCTCCACCCAGGATCAGGCCGCAGCAGCAATAGCCGATAATGGTACGCCGGTATTCGCCTGGAAAGGTGAGACAGAGGAAGAGTTCTGGTGGTGCATCGAACAAACCATCTTTGGCCCGGACGGATGGCGTCCAAACATGATCCTGGATGATGGCGGCGACCTCACCCTGCTGATGCACGAAAAATATCCAGAACTGCTGAAAGACGTCAGGGGCATTTCAGAAGAAACCACAACAGGTGTACACCGCCTGTACGAGATGGCCAACGAGGGAAAACTGCTGACACCTGCGATAAACGTCAACGACTCGGTCACTAAATCAAAATTCGACAACCTCTATGGTTGCCGTGAGTCACTGATCGATGGTATCAAGCGCGCCACAGATGTCATGATTGCAGGAAAAATATGCGTCGTGCTTGGTTATGGTGATGTCGGCAAAGGCTGCGCGCAGGCATTCAAGGGACTCGGTGCCACTATCATGGTCACTGAGATTGACCCGATCTGCGCCCTGCAGGCCGCGATGGAAGGCTACCGTATCGTCGACATGGATGAAGCCTGTACGTACGGCGATATCTTCGTTACAACAACAGGTAATGTTGATGTGATCACTCATGAGCACATGCTGAAGATGAAAAATGAAGCCATCGTTTGCAACATCGGCCACTTTGATTCAGAAATCGATATTGCTTCTCTTAAACAGTATACCTGGGAAAACATCAAGCCCCAGGTCGATCATGTCATATTCCCTGACGGCAAGAGACTGATCATTCTGGCTGAAGGCCGCCTGGTAAATCTCGGCTGTGCCACCGGTCACCCGAGCTTCGTTATGTCTGCTTCATTCACCAACCAGGTCATCGCTCAAATTGAATTGTGGAATAACCCGGATAATTACGAGAATATCGTTTATGTGCTCCCTAAACATCTCGATGAAAAAGTGGCCCGACTGCACCTGGAAAAGATCGGCGTTAGCCTGAGCAAGCTATCTCAGAAACAGGCTGACTACATCAGCGTTCCAGTCGACGGACCGTACAAGCCCGATACCTACCGCTACTAATTCTGCATTGCTAAATAAACCCGGCAGAGTATGCCGGGTTTGCAGAAAAGCTTTATTTCAGGAGAAATCTCAAAATGACGCGGGATGAGAAAAGGACTTTCAGTCTCGAATACTTCCCTCCTCGCTCAAAGCAGGGTGAGTTGTCTCTGGCTGCTGCACGGCAAGAATTAAGCAAGTTAAAACCGGCTTTTGCCTCAGTAACATTTGGTGCCGGTGGCAGTACCCAGGATGGCACCAACCAGACGGTAAAATCGATCATCGATGAAGACGGCATTGATGCAGCACCGCACATTTCATGCATCTCTACCAACCGCGAAACGCTTGCTAAAATGCTCGAAGATTACCGCGAGCTTGGTGTCAAACGTCTGGTCGCTCTACGCGGCGACATACCTTCCGGCTACGGTATGGCTGAGCACAATGAATTGCGCTATGCCAATGAACTGGTCGAATTTATCCGCCAGAAAACTGGTGACTATTACACCATTGAGGTTGCGGCCTATCCCGAGTTTCACCCGCAGGCTTCCAGTGCGAAGGCAGACCTGTTGAACTTCAAGCGCAAGGTAGAAGCTGGCGCTGATTCAGCCATTACCCAGTACTTCTATAATCCAGAAGCCTACTTTCGCTTCATTGAAGACTGCCAGTCCATGGGCCTGGATATCCCCATAATTCCCGGCATTATGCCTATTACCAATTACAAACAGCTGGCAAGATTTTCTGATGCCTGCGGTGCAGAAATTCCGCGCTGGATTCGTAAACGTCTTGAGTCTTATGGCGATGACCTGGAATCTATTCGCCAGTTTGGTCTCGATGTCGTCACTCGCTTGTGCGAAAAATTGCTTGATGGAGGTGCACCCGGCCTGCATTTCTATTCGATGAACCGCAGTGAACCGGTTCGAACAATCTGGAATAACTTGAATCTGTCCGATTGAGATATTGAGACGATTTTTTTAGCAATCTAATCAGCGGTAAAGAATAAAGCAATTAACCAGCTTTCAGCGCCCTTCATGCTGTAGTCCTTATCCCCGGCTCACCATAGTACAACGCTGCCGACACTTCCTTGCCTTCAAAATAAGTTGAGGTCAGTTCTGCGTTTATATCAATAAAGGCCAACTGCAATTTATTAATAAAATCATTCAGATTATCGTGCACAATGTTTTCTACCTTTGCATTCCTCACCATACGCTGCGCTTTCACCAACGCATATTGCGGCGCTTCATTTAAAGGCAAGTTTCGTAAACACTGTTCAATTTGACCCAGGCAGTGATGAATGGCTCGTGGGAAATGACTATCCTGCAGCAGGTATCGCAGCACCTCTACACCCCTGACACGCACATGTACATAACGCCGATACATCTGGTAACCCGCCAGTGAGTCAAGCACACTTTTCCATTGGATATCATCAAACGGTTTTAGTTCTTCATCATGCTTTGGCAGTAAATTATCAGCGCGCACATCGATGACACGCGTAGTCATATCGGCTCTCTCGATATTGCGCCCCATTCGAACAAATTCGTAAATCTGATCATGGCTCATCGAGGCAGATAACTTCCCTGAAATCAGGTGACAGGAGTCTATAACATGGCTTAGAAAAGCATAACGTCCACGACGTGTTAAGACTGCTGACTTATTCTCCTTCGCATAATTAAATAAATCATTTAGCGTCTCCCATACTGAGCGAGGGAAAATGGCACGTGATGTACGTAAGTTTTCACGAGCATGACGAATGGAACACAACATACAGCTCGGATTACCTGCATCCATCACAAGAAAGCTCATCACATTTCGCTCATTTGCATCTTTGTGATTTTTATAAAACTTCTCCGGTATGCCCGTAATAGAAACCAGCGGCTCCCAGCCTAGTGTCGAATTACGTGGCATATCAAGCAAAAGGTTATTATTCACCAGTATCATGCGAGCGGTATTTTCAATACGCTCGACATAACGGGCAAACCAGAATACGCGTTCAGCTACACTTGATAACAACACTATTAATTACCTCCGCTTTCAACAATCCAGGTGTCTTTACTGCCACCACCCTGTGATGAATTAACAACTAGCGATCCTTTCTTCAATGCCACCCTGGTCAAACCTCCTCTTGTCACGTGCCTGGTGTCACCAGAAAGGATGAACGGACGCAGGTCGACATGTCGAGGCTCAACATTTCCATCACATAAAGTTGGGACTGTTGAGAGTGTCAAAGTTGGCTGAGCAATATAGTTGCGTGGGTTATTCTTTATCAGTGCGGAAAATTCTTTATGTGTTTTTTTACTGGCAGCAGGCCCAACCATCATGCCGTAGCCACCAGATTCATTTGCCGGTTTAACAACCATATTTTCCAGGTTGGCAAGAACATATTCACGCTGCTTTTTATCCATACACAGGTATGTTGGAACATTGTATAAAATTGGCTCCTGATCCAGATAGTAACGAATCATATCCGGTACATAGGCATAAACGACCTTATCATCGGCAACACCAGCGCCGGGAGCATTGGCTATTGCAACATTTCCCTTTCTCCATGCACGCATCACTCCCGGAACGCCAAGCATGGAGTCCGGCATAAATACTTCCGGATCAAGAAACAGGTCATCAACTCTGCGGTATATGACATCAACCCGCTCACGGCCATTGATGGTACGCATGTAGACACAATCGTCATCACCAACAAACAGATCACTACCGCTAACGAGTTCAACACCTAACTGTTGCGCAAGATATGAATGTTCAAAGTATGCGGAGTTGTAGATTCCCGGTGTCAGCACCACGATGGTCGGATAGTCTGCCGACCTGGGTGACAGAGAAGCGAGCATATCAAACAGTCGCGTCGAATAACCGTCAACCGGTAAAATGTTGCAATCCTCAAATAACTCAGGAAATACACGCTTCATCACCAGGCGGTTCTCCAGCATATATGAAACTCCTGATGGCACCCTGAGATTATCCTCAAGTACATACATAGTGCCATCCTGGTCCCGGACCAGATCACTGCCACAGATATGTGCCCATACATCATGCGCAGGCTTGATACCCATGCACTGTTCCCTGAAATTAACTGATTGCCTGAGAACTTCTTCGGGGAAAATACCGTCTTTGATTATATGCTGCTGATCATATAAATCTGCAATAAACATATTCAGTGCCTGTACGCGCTGCTTCAGCCCTGCATCGGTCCGTGTCCATTCGCGCGCTGGGATAAAGCGAGGAATGATATCAAAGGGCCAGACTCGATCTATACCACCCTCACCTTCTTCATTGTAGACAGTAAACGTGATGCCCATAACACGCATTGCCAGTTCGGCCGCGTCACGACGTTCACGTAAATCTTCATCGCTTAGCCCTCGAAGATACTGGACAATCTTACCCGCCCCTGGTCTCGCCCGGCCACCAGGAGTAATTAGTTCATCGAACCCATCCGCACTTGAATACTGGTCCCAGCTGATTGTCATATCTACGGTCGCCTTTGCTATTGCTGGATATTCCAGGACAGCAATAAATTAATAGTAATATATACTAGCAAGCTACGTGCCAACGTGATTCAGTCCCTGGATGCGAATTAAATCAACCTGCCAGTCTGCTACTTGCTGCTTTTTATATCCGCTATGCACCAAATATTGATAGGACATAATATATTTGCTCAATAAAGGTGCATTGGTGCACATCAGTTGACCACTGTCTTCATTATCGTTTTCCTGCAGCACAGGCCCAGAGAACCTGAGTTCATTAAAAAAAGAGAAAAAGATTTCTGGCGCGTTAATTGCTTTCATTAATAACAGTTGTGAAATGAACGAGAAGACAATATTCCCACAGGCAAATAAACGAAAAATGACTAATTCCCTATCTTTTCCCCGACAGGGCGATAAATTAAATTCCGACTTTTTTGAAGAATACCTGGTACGCCTGCTGCAGGAGCGAGACAGCAGCGGCCTGACCGACATGGTTCATGAGATTGATGCCATCATGATAACCGTTGATCCGGGCCATTCTATTCGATACATCGGCGAACTCGCGTTAATGACTCCTTACCACTACCTGGTAACGCTGGAAAGTGAGGATCACTGGACACATATCCTGCGTATTGATATGAACTCACCTGATTTTCTTGTCAGGGAAGTCAAGGACCCTTCCATACAGGGTATCTTCCGCAGCTTGAACGAGGTCTACCCGATTGGTATGCGCAAACCCAACAGCCGTTATATGGGGGAAATACTTCGTGTCACCAATCTGCATGACGTAGTTGAATGTCAAAAGCAGCGTGGCTTCCGATTTTTTTCCCAGGAGCAGATACGTAAACTGCAACTACCGGGCAACCTGGCAATTAGCAAACCCTCTCCGTACACACATAACATCGTTGCTTACATGGAACGGCCCGTCGACCAGATACGCACATATGCCCTGGGTATCAGCACTATTCGCAATGATGTACAGGATGTATACCTGGCTGCGAAAGCGAAACAGGAAGAGCTTGAAATAAATGACCTGATAATGCCCATTGATCATCTGGCGACGCGTATCTACAGCCAGAACCGTGAAGTTGCGATTCTCGAATGGCTATCATTATCCAGTTATTACTACTGGGGTTCCTATGATATCGCTGATCAGAACTCCTCGACAAATGTAACTAAAAGCACACATTACTCAAATGAGATGTTCAGCCCGGCCAAGGTCTTCACTGCCAACAACACACCCTATTTTGTAAACCACCTTGTTAAACTGCCCTCTCCGACAGAAACCTTTGTCCGCAATTACGGTCCTCGACTGCATCATATTGCACTTGCAGTTTGCGATGGTGAGCGCCAATCTCAGGAAAACATCGATTACGTGGTGAAACAAATCGCATCGCAGGGTCGTGACTTCCTGCTCGATGTCATCGGTTCCAAGGAAGATGGTTTGAAACAGATATTCTCGAGCGCATCCGAGCATTCCTCACTGATCATTGAATATGTGCAGCGATTCGGTGATTTCAACGGGTTCTTCACCAAACATAACGTCGCCGAGCTGACACATGCTGCTGGCGTTGATGAAGAACTGCTGGACATGCAGGCTGAGTCAGAAAGAACTGCAAATGTCCCCACATAGAAATTTAAAATAGACACCTTGCAGGGTAATGATAGAATCTCTTCAGACATCGTAACGGGTTTCAGTTTTCTTCACCTGGATTACTCCCCAGTTTCTATTACTTACACAAATACAAAATAAACAACAACCCTACATTAAAGGCTATTGAAAATGAGTATTAAAATATTCCAGGATAATATATTCCCCCGCCATGTTTCTGACTTGATGAATCTGATGCACATGGTCGTATTCAATGGTACTGATGGCGAAGAAAACTGGGACACCTACCTTACCCAGAAACAGAAAGAATGTGTTGCATTAGGACTGGCAGAATATTATCAATGCGCGCACTGCATAAGCCATCATTTAAAAGCCGCTCATCGATTAGATAAGATTGAAAAGAAAACCATATCAAAAAATATTAATTCAATAATATTATTCCTGCGCATTGATACAAGAACAATTACGAAAGCAGAGAAGGAACACTGGATAGTTGCGTGGAACAAGTTTGCCAACAAAATGTCCATCGTAAGCGGAGATATAGCGACACCTCATCTTATTGGCCTGGCTATCGGGATTGCACGGGATGACGACTTTCTAATCGAACTCTGCGGCGAAGAGGTGATTAATATACTAAAATCACTAAACATTGAACCGCGTGCTGCAATTGGAGAACTGGAATCAATAGTTATATTCATGAAGGCCGCTGCCTCAAAAAATCGCGTGGCTGACAAACTTGAAAGCTTGTTTGATTCTGCGAACAGCGAACCACTATCAGTCAATCAATAAAAGTGAAATTATAAGATCCTGGCATGGCACCCCTGATCCACTTTCACGTGCATTTATACAGTATAATCTAGCCACCTAAATCTAAACCATAATAACGACTTGCGGATGGTGGCGTCAGGCCCCTCTATTATTAACAATTATTAACATGCATTGATTCCCCAGGCAGCCGCCTCAACCATAAATAGAAGAAATTTCATTGGCTCAGAAAACGCCTTCTGGAGAAGATTCCTGGATCATCCGGCTCAGGAATTTGTAATCGCGCTGTAATATAACTTTGCTAGTCTCAACACTTTCAAACAGGACAAGAAGAAATGACATTAGGCAGTAAACGTAATCAAGGAATGTGGGTAATATTTGGAGCGTTGTTGATTCAACTCTCCCTTGGAGCGATCTATGCCTGGTCAGTTTTTGCCAAACCGCTTCAAGCCC
>JARFQI010000027.1 GCA_029287855.1 Arenicellales bacterium
GCAGCACGAAAATCACCTGAATCCCTGAGTTTACGAATAATATAATTAATAATGTCTATGCTAAATGTAGATCTTGGTGACCGCTCATACCCCATCCATATAGCTGAGGGCTTACTTGGTAATGCGGACCTGATCAGACCGTTTATTGCTGGTCAGCAGGTCATGGTAATCAGTAATGAAACTGTGGCACCACTTTACCTTGATGCACTTGTTGATTCGCTCTCCGGCCTCCAGGTTTATTCTCATATATTGCCTGACGGGGAAGAATACAAAAATCTTGATGTTCTTGATGGAATCTTCGATGCCCTGTTGCGCGTACCCTGTGACAGGCAAACTACCATGATTGCGCTGGGCGGCGGGGTAGTTGGTGATATAACCGGTTTTGCTGCTGCGTGCTATCAACGCGGTGTGCCATTTATACAGATTCCGACAACATTGCTGGCACAAGTAGATTCCTCCGTCGGAGGCAAGACAGCAGTAAACCATCCACGCGGCAAGAATATGATCGGGGCATTTTATCAGCCACGTTGTGTAATTGCCGACATCTCAACATTGAATACGCTGGATGACAGGCAGCTGTCTGCCGGTCTGGCCGAAGTTATCAAGTACGGCCTGATAAGGGATCTGGATTTTTTCGCCTGGCTGGAAAAAAATATGGACCGCCTGCGGCAGAGAGATCCACTAGCGCTCGCAGAAGCAATTCGTCGATCATGTGAAAATAAGGCAGAAGTCGTTGCTGAAGATGAACTGGAAGGCGGCGTCAGGGCACTGCTTAATCTTGGGCATACTTTTGGCCATGCAATAGAAGCCGGCATGGGCTACGGCAACTGGCTGCATGGCGAGGCCGTGGCAACCGGGATGTTGATGGCTGCAGACCTTTCATATCGCTCTGGCTGGATTTCTCGAGAGGCGGTGCAGAGGATTGGTAAATTACTACAACAGGCAGGTTTGCCCGTTGAACCACCTGCGGAACTGGACATAGAGCGCTACCTGCGGTTAATGAAAGTGGACAAGAAAGTAATGGATGGACGTATACGCCTGGTGCTGTTGAAAGCTATAGGCAGTGCCTTTGTTAGTGATGACTATGATGCGGACTTGTTACGCCAGACATTGGCCTGCCGCACACTTATCTAACTGAGGCTGGCGCAATGCAGAAACTGGCTCCCTATAGTGCACATTCGGAACACAGCAAGGGCCGGCAGTATGCAGAAGGATCTCCATCATATCGATCTGAATTTCAGCGAGATCGCGACCGTATAATTCACTCTGCCGCTTTCAGGCGTCTTGAGTACAAGACCCAGGTGTTTGTGAATCACGAAGGCGATCTGTTTCGTACACGCCTGACGCATTCGATCGAAGTAGCCCAGATAGCGAGGTCTATTGCGCGCGAACTCGATTTTAATGAAGACCTGACTGAGGCCATATCGCTCGCACATGACCTCGGGCATACCCCGTTTGGACATAGCGGGCAGGACGCACTTAATGCCTGCATGAAGGATTACGGTGGTTTCGAGCACAATTTACAGTCATTGCGTGTGGTCGACCAGCTGGAGCAAAAGTATGCCGAATTTCCGGGTATAAACCTCACCTATGAAACCCGTGAAGGCATTCTCAAACACTGTTCAAAAAAGAATGCTATTGAACTTGGGGAGATCGGTCAGCGCTTCATCGAAGGCAGGCAACCCGGCCTGGAGGCACAGCTTGCCAATCTTGCGGACAGTATTGCCTACAATAATCATGATGTTGATGATGGTCTGAGATGCAGCCTGATTACCGTGGAACAGCTGCGGGAAACACGATTATTCGCAATGCAATGTGAGACAGTCAGCAAGCTCTACCCGCAACTTGAAGGCCGGCGAATGATCAATGAAACCGTGCGCCGAATGATTAACCACCTGGTTGTTGATTTGATTGAAAATAGCAGGGCCCGCCTGCTCGACTCTGGTGTCAGGGACATCGAACAGGTAAGGGATTATGCCGAGCCGCTATTGATGCATAGTGATGATGTAGCGAGGGACTCATTGGAACTGAAACAATTTCTTCGCCGCAACCTTTATGAACACTACCGGGTCCTGCGCATGAGCAAGAAGGCAGCGCGTGTAATTCGTGAAATGTTCCAGGCCTTCATGGATGACTATCGCATACTGCCGACGCAATATCATGCCCTGTCATCAGAAATGGCCGGCGACTCTGAGAGTGCGCTGGCACGGGTGATAGCGGATTATATTGCCGGTATGACAGACCGTTTTGCAATTACTGAATACCGACGACTTTTTGAACCGGGAGAATTAACGTGATGGCAGCAGGAATATGAAATCTACCCACTACGATGCCATTGTTATAGGCAGTGGACCTGGGGGTGAAGGTGCCGCGATGAAGCTCTCAAAAAGTGGTTGTCGAGTTGCCATGATTGAGAGAAAAGAAAGGACGGGCGGCAATAGCACTCATTGTGGAACCATCCCGAGCAAGGTGTTGCGTCAGGCTATTCAGGTGCTGGCAGATTATCGTAAGAATCCTTTATTCAAGGGCGTGACTGAGCAGATCAGGCCGGATTACACAGCCCTGATGCACAATGTAGAAAGGGTGATAGAAAAGCAGGTATTGCAGCTCAACCGCTACTGCGAACGAAACCATGTTACTGTCTACCATGGCCAGGCAAAGTTCATTGATGAACACCATATAAATGTCATTGTAAATGAGCTTGAAAAGGAGACGCTGAGCGCAGATTTCTTTGTTATTGCTGCCGGCTCAAGGCCGTATCATCCACCGGATCTGGATTTTAATCACCCGCGTATTCATGACAGTACAAGTATATTGCGACTAGACCATACACCAAATTCTCTGACGATATATGGCGCTGGAGTGATAGGTTGTGAGTATGCCTCTATCTTCAGTAATCTTGATGTAAAGGTGAACCTGGTTAATACCAGGGACAGACTGCTGTCTTTTCTTGATGATGAAATCACAGACGCCCTGAGCTACTATTTGCGCGAACAGGGTACTGTCATACGCCATAATGAAGAATACGAGCAGGTAGAGGCACAGGATGATAGCGTTATTTTGCACTGCCGTTCAGGTAAAAAATTCAGGACTGACCTGTTGCTGTGGGCCAATGGGCGTACCGGCAACAGTGATTTGATGGGGCTCGATGAGATTGGACTGGAGCTGGATAGCCGCGGCTCTATCCAGGTGAATGAGCAGTACCAGACCAGGTGTCCCCACATATATGCAATTGGAGATGTGATTGGTGCACCCGGACTGGCCAGCGCCAGCTATGATCAGGGGCGTTATGTCGGCGCATGCATCGGTGATCCAGAAGTCGGCTGGGAACTGGACAGGGAATTTCCAACAGGGATTTACACCAGTCCGGAGATCAGTTCACTGGGTAAAACAGAGCGTCAACTAACAGCCGAAGGAATACCGTATGAGGTCGGCCAGGCAATGTTTAACTCTATTGCACGCGCTCAGATTGCCGGCCATACTGTGGGCATGCTAAAACTGCTGTTCCATCGTGAAACACTGGAAATACTCGGTATCCATTGTTTTGGCGAAAGAGCATCTGAGATTATCCATATTGGGCAGGCCGTGATGACTCGCCAGGATAAAGGAAATACCATTCGCTATTTTGTCGAAACGACATTTAACTACCCAACCATGGCAGAGGCATATCGTGTGGCTGCACTAAACGGCTTGAATAGAAACTTTTAAACGAATCCAGGGGGAAAAATATGAGTGGTGGAATGATTTTCATTGGGATTGCCGTTGCTATAATTCTCTATGGCATTGTGCTTTATAACAATCTGGTTGGTTTACGCAATGGAGTAAAAAATGCCTTCGCCCAGATTGATGTTCAACTGACCCGCCGTTATGATCTAATCCCTGCCTTGATAGAGTCTGTTAAGGGGTATATGAAGCACGAAAGGGAAACCCTGGAGGCAGTCATCAAGGCAAGAAATGTTGCTGTCGGCGGGTTACAGGCAGCTGCAGCAGACCCCTCCAATGCTCAGGCTATAGCTGAACTTTCCGGCGCCGACCAGGCACTAAGCGGAATGTTGGGGCGACTGTTTGCTTTGTCTGAGTCCTACCCTGATCTCAAGGCAAACGAAAATATGCGGGACTTTCAGGAGCAGCTGACGACGACTGAAAACAAGGTTTCCTTTTCCCGCCAGGCCTTCAACGATGCCGTGATGAGTTATAACAACGGCATCGAAATGTTCCCCGGCTCGATAATCGCTGGCTGGTTCAAATTCATGCCAAGTGCGTTTCTTGAAATTGAATCAGAAAAAAAACTTGAAATGCCAGAAGTAAAATTCTGATTCAATACTTTACTTGCTTGCATTATTAGATGAATTTTTTCCAGCAACAGGAGCATGCCAGGGCTAAAACACGCTGGTTGATATTCATCTACGCGCTTGCCGTAGCTGCTATAGTCATTGCGCTGGATGTCATCTTCCTTCTGCTTAAAAGTTTCACTGTAAGTGAATACTCACAACCATTATCTATGCCGACTGATATAAGAAGCTGGATAGAAGCCGATGCCGGCTCCCTGGTCCTGTTCTCCCTGGGCATCATCGCTTTTATTGGCCTGGCAAGTCTTTACAGGATCATGACACTGCGCGGAGGCGGCAGTAAGGTTGCGGTAGCTCTTGGCGGCACGCATGTCGAAGCCAACCATCCCGACCGCAGGGTGCGCAGGCTGGTCAATATTGTAGAGGAAATGGCAATCGCCTCCGGCTTGCCTGTACCTGAGGTGTATGTGCTGGAGCAGGAATCCGGTATCAATGCCTTTGCGGCAGGCCACCAGCCGGAAGATGCAGCAGTGGCAGTTACCCGTGGTGCGCTTAACACCTTCAGCCGAGACGAA
>JARFQI010000105.1 GCA_029287855.1 Arenicellales bacterium
TGCAGTACGTTCCAGGTACTCCTGTTCGTCATAAGTGATTTCGTCAACCTTGGTCTCTTTTTCGTTGGTCATAATAATCCTTTTCCCTTTTATTTCTTCTGGATATATAAATAACTTAATAACACTGCACTAGCAACTAAAATGGTTAAATTAATCGTATTAATCGCGATTTAATATATTTAGCTAGATATTAATCAAAATCATGGACAAATCATTTTCAACAGGTAAGTGTAAACTGCGAAGTTTAGCTGCCTCGATGCAGAAAACTTTTTATGATGAGGCCTTTATTTCATCAAGCGTGGATAATAATGATGTCGATCGCCTGACCTTTTATGTGATGTCGGGCAACCTGTGAAAAACTCGTTGCCAGGTGGTTCATTCAGCTATTTGGCCGCTTTTTCGTTTCAGCGGCGGCGACTAAACATTACCAACAGCGACAGCTAGTATCCTCAATAGTGCATTTCACTATGTCTATAAGATCAGGCTGGTTAGAAAACACTTGAAGATGTTCAATAAAAATCTTTAGTGCTCAGTCAAGCACGTACGTTTAGCCGTCATAAGCTATTTAATCTTTTTCCAGGGGATAGTTGAAAGAAAAGGAGAGATAAGCGGGCCAATGCCAGTTTACTTTTTTACTTATTTGCCTTTTTCCTGATTTCTTCATTCAGTGCCGCATACTTCCTTTCCACTTTAAATTCTGTAAGCAGCATGCCGCAAACCTTGCACCTGGGGGTCGCAGCGGGATTTTTGAGGTCCTCTTTACTAAAATAGTGGCGATGATTTCCACGCAAAGCATAATCCACCTTCGAGCGGAACATCTTGGCTTTTTTTCCAACACGCTGAGTCAGGCTGCTGCTTTGTTCAGTGGTGCTTTTACCGAACAAATCCCAGGATTTTTTTTTCATACATTAACCAGACTGCATTTATAAAAATTCATTTGCAATGTATTCTACTCATTGTAGTTTCAATGCTTCCTAAGACCAGAATGCATTTATATACAACTAAGTCTAGATGACACTTGGCGGATGTGTAGCTCACTTCATCGGCTAGTAGAAACCGCTCATCTACTATTTTGTCTTAGAGTAGATACAAAAAATAAGGGTACTTCAGTACTAAATATTCATCCGAGATTCTGTCCACTAATGGCAACTGCTATCAACTAGCTACGATTATGAAAATAAATATCACAGATGTCCTAAAGAAAATCCTGGCTATTTCGGCCTATACAATTTTTGGAATGATATTGGGCATCATCATTCTCTATATATACTTGATGCAGAACCGTCCTGACCTCCACCCCTGGCATACCCTAAACCTGGAGGAAGAGTTCACTATTAAGAGTACATCAAAGATAAAAACATTTCCTGAATACCTGGCACAGGAAGAGAAACTGTTCGATGAGCTGCAGGAGAAGGTTTATAACAACTGGAAAGACAAACGCGAACATCAGCTGATCCGTTATGATCCGACAAGTATTGCGAATTCTTTCCTCTATAAGACCAACTGGAATCGCAGTTTTGAACTCAAACAGGAAAAACCGGCAGGCGGAGTACTCCTGCTGCACGGATTATCAGATTCACCATACAGTCTGCGAGAACTTGCTAATACATTACATCAGCAAGGCAATTATGTGCTTGGTCTCAGAATGCCAGGTCATGGCACGGTGCCATCCGGCCTGGTAGATACCAGCTGGCAGGACATGGCCGCTGCAGTAAAGATAGCAGTCAGGCACCTGAGCGATAAAATCAGTTCACGGCCCCTGTATATCATTGGCTATTCCATGGGGGCGGCACAGGCTGTGAATTATTCTCTGGATGCCCTGCAGGATAAATCATTAACAAAGGCAGAATCACTGGTGCTTATCTCTCCGGCAATTGGTGTGTCGTCGGTAGCAGCATTTGCAATCTGGCAGTCACGTCTGTCTGTGATACCCGGTCTGGATAAACTCGCCTGGAACTCGATCGGGCCAGAATATGATCCCTATAAATACACATCATTTGCCGTCAATGCCGGTGACCTGATGTACCGGCTGACACTGGCAATTGATGACAAAATGGCGCTATTACAAAAGCAGGATAGAGCTGCCGAGTTTCCCAGAGTGCAGGCCTTTATATCAGCAGTTGATGCCACGGTTTCAGTATCAGCTGTTGTTGATCATTTACTCGACGAACTCAGTAATAACGGTAATGAACTGGTGGTGTTTGATATCAACCGTAATAAACACATCATACCATTCGTCAACAATGACCCTGAAGAGGGATTGATAAGTGTATTCAGGCGTGAAGACATAAACTTTAAGTTGTCACTATTGACGAATGAATCAGCCGATAGTTTCACTGTCGTTGAGATAAACAAGGATATAGATAATACAGTCACTAAAAGGCAGCTGGACCTGGTATGGCCGGATAATATCTATTCCCTGTCTCATGTTGCCTTGCCATTTTCAGAGACAAATTCACTGTATGGGTCAAAGCCTGAAAATGAAACTGGCCTGCATATCGGCAGGATGTCACCTCGCGGTGAGCGGAATGTCCTCAGTGTGCCGGCAAGCGACTCATTACGCTTGCGCTACAATCCTTTTTATCGCTATTTGCAGCAACGCGTCGTCAACTTTCTTGCGGAATGAACCTTCGGTACCTTCAATACGGCATTACCCTGAACGGCTTCATTGTTTTCCTGTTGGTATTTATTGTTATTGCTTTTGGTGCAGGCTGGCTTGCCAGTAAATACTATTCGCATCGCCTGTTCCTGGTGAAAGGCTCAACACTCGATTTTCCATCGTTAATCAATGTTGATGCGAAACCCGATGGCCTGGCCTGGGATGGTCAGAACCTGGTATTTAGCAATCGTGCATCACCGTGGGGCCTGGTACGAATCACACCGCTGGAGAATGGGCAATATCGCAAGGCATCCATTCCAGTGGTTGATTCAGATTATCAACAGCAGGTCAGTTTCCAGGGACTTACCTGGAATGGCAGTAGCTTTGTTGCCGTGACCAGCGGTGACTGGTTTCAGTCCGATTTCACAACGGCATTTGTTGAACTGGACCCGTCAACTTTGCAGATCACACAAATCCTCGGCAAAGCGCCAGACTTCGCCCACTGCATCACCTGGGATGGAGAAAATTACTGGGCCGGCACACGCTTTCATACTGTAGACCAGGCTGGTAAGCCCACGCTATACAAATTTGATCAGAACCTCAAACTCATTGATGAATTTGATGGCGCTGGAAAAGGCTGCCAGGGCATGGCCTGGGATGGAAAATTTCTCTGGTGGGGTGATGTCTTCAGCAACACCGTATCACTCTACGATATCTACAATTCGAAAAATGTCTCTCCCGCCATTGTCCATCAATACACCACATCAATAAATCACCTAAGTGGCATTACTTTTGATGGCAAAGATATCTGGCTTGGGGATTATCAGAGTCTGCAGCTGAAGCAGCTAAATGAGAATTTATATTTTGACTGGCTGGGCGGGCGCTATGAAATTAAAGATCCGGGTCAGCTAGAAGTGATTGATAGATTTTCGCGCTACCAAAACGGCGCGATGCAGATCGATGAACTCGTTAAACCTTTACTTGAGGGTAAAGTAAAGGCCACGGAAATCCCTGCTTATGTTGTCACATTAAGACCCCGTTTCAGCGATGATGAAATCAGGCAAATACTCAAAACAGCCAGGGAGAAAGTTCAGCTGGAAACAATCTCAAGTGCGCTGGACCTCGAGCTCAATAAACTTGTTAACAGCGGAGAGATTGACTACGTCGACGATAAACCGGTTGAAAATGATTCAGTAAAAATAAAATACTTCAGGGCGACAATTGAAAACGACCACCTGGTTGCAGACTGGAAAGTTATCGCAGGCAGTGAAATTCTTTCAGGAATTGATGCGCCACGGCCACCACAGATACCCGATGATTACGATTTCTACACCTTCATCCACTATACAATTAAAGTTATTGACCTCGAGACTGGCAATGAACAGGTTCAGGAGTATGATTTATTCGGCAGCGAGGATATTCGCAGAGGTGTTGTTCTGCTTGAGAATATCAAGCCTGGTGAGTATCAGATTGATATTGACTTGAAGGCACAATACTACACAATAAACGCAGCTAGC
>JARFQI010000106.1 GCA_029287855.1 Arenicellales bacterium
GGAATATTCTTATCCCATGCCTTGTGGGGATATTCCTGCAAGGCGACGGCAACATCACTATCAAGGTCCAGAATTTCACATAGACTATTTGCAACTTCCTCTGAAGTGCTGTTCATGCCAAGACAGGCTGATGTAACCCAGGTCGCGCCCATGCCGACTTTAGCGGCAATGCCCTCCCAGGTGAGCCCCTTGGCCTTTTTTGATGTAATGATGAGATCGGTCATTTCTTCTTTAGTCATTTTATTTCCTCTATTAGATAGTGAGACGTGGTAAGAAATAAATTTCTAGTCTGGTAATAGGTAAAATATTGTTTGCATCCATCTAGATTCAGTTGTTGAATGAATAAACTAAATTGGTGGTTTTTCAATGAAGCTGTTAGCTAGTCTAGAGATATGCTGTGATGTTAATCCAAGAGTTTGTACTTATCAGTCTCATAGGGGTTAACTATGGAGTCATACTGAACCTAGAAACACAGGCATGCAACTTCCTGAAAACCATCCAGAAAGAAGCTAATTTAATGTGATTGCAAAGAAACTACTGCGTGCTTCACTCACAATTGCGCGACAGCACTTACTCGAATAACATGCATGGCATCGAATATATGCAAACTTTTGAGATAGCTTGATGTATACAAATTTCACTCCTGATCAATTGAGTCAGCCTGACATGGATGATGTCAATGATGCGCTGACGAGTTGTTTGCAGTGTGGTTATTGCGCAGAAATTTGCCCTACATATCAACTCACGGGTGATGAGAATGAAAATTCACGCGGACGCGTGAAACTGATCAAAGAGATGCTGGAGAAAGGCGGCAGGCCGGATGAAAAAACGGTCCGGCATATTGACCGCTGTATGTCTTGCCTGGCCTGTATGTCTACCTGTCCTTCATTTGTGAATTATATGCGCCTTGTTGATCATGCCCGGGAATATATCGAGGATAACTATCAGCGCCCTTTACTGGATCGGCTGCAGCGCTGGACGCTGGCGAAAGTACTGCCAAACCCTGATCTTTTCCGGCTGGCTATTAACGGCGCCCGGCTGGTGAAGCCGCTGGCCTTTACGATGCCCGGCAATTTTCGCAATATGATGGATTTCATACCAGATAAGCTGCCGCCACCCAGTCCAAATGACAGCCCGCAGGTATTCCCGGCAATTGGTGAACGTAAACAGCGGGTGGCCTTGATGACCGGTTGTGCGCAAAAGGCACTGAACACAGATATCAACGATGCAACTATCCGTATCCTGCGTCGTCACGGCTGCGAAGTTGTCGTTGCGGAGGGGGCGGCCTGCTGCGGCGCACTAACCTACCATATGGGCAAGGCGAAGGACAGCCGTGTCGCCGCTGCCGGCAATATACAAGCCTGGATGAAAGAAGTGAACGGGGCAGGGCTGGATGCCATCGTAATTAATACCAGCGGTTGTGGCACTGTGATTAAGGAATATGGCCATATGTTCCGTAATGATGCGCTGGCAGAAGACGCTGTGAAGATATCCTCGCTGGCGAAAGACATTTCCGAATTGCTGTCAAAGATTGAGCTGGGTAATAAACTGAAACCTGACATGCGTGTGGCTTATCATGCGACCTGTTCACTGCAATATGGACAGCGAGTGAGATTCGCGCCGAAGAAACTGCTGAAGAAGGCGGGCTTCACTGTGATTGAATCCAGAGATGCGCATACCTGCTGTGGCTCTGCCGGCACCTATAACCTGCTGCAACCTGAAGTCTCGCTGCAATTGAAAGAACGTAAGGTTAAAGCGCTGCAAGAGGGAAGACCGGATGCGATTGCTGCAGGAAATATTGGTTGCATGGTACAAATTGGATCTGGTACGGAGCTGCCGGTAGTCCATACGGTGGAGTTGCTGGACTGGGTTACAGGTGGACCAGTGCCTCGAGCACTTGAAGGGTTGGAAATAGTGGCGGTTGCTAGCTAGCAGCCCCGTGCATGCTGTTCACAATGTAATTATTCTAATCGGGAAGTGTGCCGATCGATAGCGCCGTGCAGCCGCATGTAAGTATATCACTTTGTGATAAGGAGGCCTTCGTTCAGTAGCTTATCTTCGTGGTATCCCTCTGCCAGGGGACAGGGTTTTCTTTTTCGAAGCGGGGTTTCCTCAAGGCGTGACTTGGACCATTCAGTGGCAAGCCCGATAAAGGTTTGACAGGCAGGACTTTTGTAACCGCCTTTGCGGCTAATCAGGGTGATCGCCTTATTCGGTAACACCGGCGCCAGTACCATCGAATAAAGTCCGCACTGCGTACGGATAATGCTTTTAGGCAGAATGGTGGCCAGAGGACCGGACTGGATCAATTCTATGATCACGCTCACTGAATCGGTTTCGATAGCGACGCGTGGAGAAATGTTGTTCTCGTGACAGTACTGATCAACAATACGCCGCAGCGCAAAGTCGGAATTAAGCAGCACCAGAGATTCCTTCTCAAGCTCTTTTGAACTCACTCTTTCTTTTTGCCCTGCACGTGGGTGAGCGTTGCCGACAGCCAGGCAGAGTGTCTCTTCAAACAGCATACGCGTATCGATTCCGCCTGCACGCCCCTCTGATGAAACCGGCTTGCTGAATGCAATTCCGATATCGATGCGGTCTTCTGCTACAGCCACTTCTATGTCATCTGCTGGCATTTCCAGCGTGCTAAGGGTAATGCCTGGATAACGGCTGTTGAAATTCTCCACCAGGCAGCAGGTAAGGTGGTCTGTGATTGGCGTCCAGCCCAGGCGCAGCGATCCGCGGCTAAGATTCATTACATCGTTAATGGCCCGTGTTCCCGCATCCAGTTCTCCCCATGCCCGGCGGGCATGCTGAAGGTAGATTTCACCAGCATCAGTCAGTCGCACGGTGCGTCCGGATCTATCTAGCAGTGGTGACTTAAGAGATTCTTCTAACTGCTTGATTTGTTGAGATAAAGTGGGTTGTGAGACATACAGGGCCTCGGCTGCCCGTGTATAGCTGCCATGCTCAGCGATGGCGATCAGATATTGCAGTGAACGCGGGAAGATATCTCTTTGCTCCATAGATAAATCCTATGAGGTTAATAATTATAAAGTCTTGGACTAATAACTCATCACATCTTTAGACTGTGATCAAGTTGTTTTATGCGTTTATAAGATAAGTTAATTATTAAATGCTTATGTTGCTGGAACGCAATACGACGTGAACGACATCATTTATTTTATTAATAACGAAGGAGTCCGTGATTATGTTACCACCTATCCGACAGAAAGTGATGCGGCATCTAGACATTGTCGGCCTGATACAGCCAGCGTTGCATCAGCAGACGCACGCGCCATCTCCAGACATGATCGACAATGCCCACTTCAGGGCCTACACACGATCACCCCATGATGTTGGTGGTGAGCCTGATATTCCCATTACATGGGAAGAAAAAGAAGAAGAAGTTTGGGAACACAATACCTTTGTGACCTGTGAGGTTCTGGCCTGGCGAGGAGTCTGGAACGCGGAAGAGCGACGTCGCCGGCAAAACGTTGAAGTTGGTCAAACGCAGTACCTGGGATTACCGTACTACGGACGCTGGCTGCTGACTGCGGCAAAAATTCTCGTGGACAAGCAGTTTGTTACAGCAACTGAATTGCAGGACAAGGTAGCGGAGGTGAGAAGGCGTTATGAGTAAACCACATTACGATAGAGAGCATCATGTAAAAAAAGCCACCGGCATCGGTGATCCACAATGTTTCAAAGGCGAAGCCCCTCCAGCCAAGTTCAAGGTTGGTGACAGGGTTCGAATTAAAGACCTGCCGGATCTTTTTTACACACGTACACAGGCTTATACACGGGGTGCAGAGGCCACGGTCTCCAGGCTGGTTTATGAAAGTCCGCCTGCCGAAGATGAATCCTGGGATAACACGGAAAACGTTGAGTGGTTTTACAGCCTGGTTTTCGATATGACTGAACTCTGGCCGGACTATCATGCTGCATTCGCGAAAGACACTGTAGAAACCGAGATACCTGAACATTATCTGGAAGCGTGCTAAGCCCACTATGGCTTGAATGTCTAACTAACCAAAAAACAAATTAAGAGGAAAACACAAATGTCAGATGATCATGATCATGAAGATGAACACCTGCATCCACCAGCCCCGATGGTAGATGAAGTAAGTGAATTCGAAGTGCTGGAAATTGCTGTGCGTGAACTTGCCATTGAGAAAGGCCTTTTTACCCAGGAAGATCACAACCAGTGGACTGATTACATGCATACACTTGGTCCGGCACCGGCTGCGCGCCTTGTTGCCAAGGCCTGGCTTGACCCGGAATACAAGAAGCTTTGTGTGGAAGATGGTGTCAAGGCAAGTCTGGATGTAAACATCGACTGGGTTAACACTATGCCAACGAAGTTTGGTACACCCAGTGACTACTGCAACCTGCGCGTGATGGAAGACACACCGACATTGAAACACGTCGTTGTCTGCACCTTATGTTCGTGTTACCCGCGGCCAATATTGGGGCAGTCACCTGAGTGGTATCGCACCCCGAACTATCGCCGTCGAATCGTGCGCTGGCCTCGCCAGGTACTCGCAGAGTTTGGTCTGCAGCTGCCTGAAGATGTCGAAATTAGAGTCGTAGATTCGAACCAGAAATCGCGCATGATTGTATTGCCGGTGCGTCCAGAAGGTACAGAAGGATGGACCGAGGACCAGCTGGCGGAAATTGTGACTCGTGATTGCCTGATCGGTGTGGCTGTGCCGAAACCCGGCATCACAAACAATGCCAAGCGGCCTGTGCGTAAAGCCATCAATCCTTATAAGCATTGATTTTAGAAGGAGAGATAATGACTGAAATTAATCCGAAGTACATAGAGCTGGACGAGCAAATGTCCAGCAAGGAACTGGACTCGTCGCCAATCGACCTGCTTGAGAAAATCAAGGAAGAAGGGCGAGTTTGGGACGATCTAAGTGAGGAATATGGCGTCGAAAACCCTGACCCGCCATGGAGGATCAGTCTGGAAAGCACCTGCGATGCACTCGCAGGAGG
>JARFQI010000131.1 GCA_029287855.1 Arenicellales bacterium
TGATTCGTTTAAAAACATATATCTATAAAATCTGTAATTTGCATAGTTGATAAAATTTCCATCATCATTACCAGAGTAATGAAAACATATAAAAAAGCACCGGAGTATTTCACAGCAACCTGACAGATCTTGCTGCTTCACACGCCCTTCCATACTGCCAATATATCAAAATAGCATTTAATTATTACCTTTCTCCACAGGTAAATGAACACCTGGAAGAACAAGGAAATAATCCTGATTTATTGCATAATAACCACGACCACTGCAACATCAATGAGCGTTCGATTAACTGTAGTAAAAAAATGCATATGCACATAAGCACACAAGTTGGTTTAGATAAAAGAATAATACAGATCGAGAATTGCTGATTATTATCTGTTATTAACGAACTATTTCCTGCCAATCATACATCATACAATGTTAATTATACTGCCGGATCAGTTCGCAGGCTTGGCAGACTACCTGCTCAGCATGGCTTTCAGATTGGAAAATACTACACGATTATAGCGACAGGAGGAGATGCAGAGGCGATAAGAACAAGTAAAAATATCCTCATACTTTTCACCTTGCTGCAACGACTGCAACATCATATAGCATGCAAGCTATAGCCAAAGAAATTACAGAAACAGCAGTAACCACCGGCGTAGCGAACGCGGGCCAGGTCTATAGCCAACAAAATGCTATCGAAGATGCAATGCGAAACGCCGTTAAAGAAGCCATCGGCACAATCAGTAATATTGAACATCGGGTAGGTAAAGAATCCATCGTATACAAGAAAATTTTTAAGTCAGACTAGCGGTTGCATACAGAAATGGTCGTCTGATGTTAATAATGCGACTACCTGAAAACTGACTATTGCCAATGTTGATTATTGGCGTTCTTGAGAAGCTGGAACGGAAGATACGAAATCATACAGATGTCGATAACCTCTATCGACGGGCATTTGATGCCGGCCAGGGCCGTTTTGATATAGAGCACCGTGGTACTGCCAATGACCTGATAAAACAGCTAACAAACTTTAACTCTCCGGGCCTGTCAAATATTGGAATGAGTTCACAGACGATAGAGACAGTGGTACGGTGAATGTTGGAACTCCACCTCGTACTTCCTCTCATCTAAAAATCATATCCGGCATTTTCCTGGCGCCCCTGCCATTTCCAGTCACTGCGGCTGCAGTTGAGGTGTTATCAGAGGCGGGCAACACACAAACCTTTCTAGAGAAATTTGAAAAGGGAAAAAGCACCTGGGATATTGGTCAATATGTCGCCCATGTCACTACTACAATGCCATCGTGAAATAGAGGTCAACCCGTTTTAATCAGGCAATGGGCATAGAGTTTGCCATACGTAGCAACTGGATGCTGGCAGATGTTTTTTTCAGCTTGTAATGGATATCATTCTAGATGTAATAACAACAGATACAGCAATTATGGTTGTCGGAAATATGGGCAACAAATAGCTCATTAAAATAATATGGATTAGCAGAGGCAGTAAGCTTTAGTTGTGAGCCAGGTATCAAATCCATAGCCACGGAATTGAAATAATATTGTCAAATATATACGGTGATATTGCTGAAGACATCCAATTAATCATCGACAACCTCGAGATATACGAATCTTCCTTTCAGCACTACCGCGCTGTAGTATGGGACATGCTGATTGACGAGCTTGAGCATAAGACCCCAAATACAGATAATGTCGGGCCTTCACAGCAATTAATCAAATGATGCAGTGAATTACTTTCACAGCCAGCCACCGAAAATTGGACTGCGTTTACAAACCGGGATAACAAATAAGAGATAGAATCCTTACAACAGACTGAACTCATTTGACAGTGATCGGTCAATAATAATTATCATCAAGATAAACCTGCTAATAAGAATCGAAGGATAAGTAAAATGAACGGAGCCGAACTTTTTGTCCGCTGCCTGGAGAATGAGGAAGTCGAATATATCTATGGCATCCCCGGTGAAGAAAATATAGGCATCATGGATGTACTGCTGGATAGCCCAATAAAATTCATCACTACCCGCCACGAACAGGGGGCCGCATTTATGGCCGATGTTCAGGGTCGCCTTACCGGCAGGGCTGGTGTCTGCCTGGCGACTCTCGGCCCGGGAGCGACAAACCTGATCACCGGTTTTGCTGATGCGAACATGGATCACGCACCAATTGTCGGGATTGCCGGACAGGGTGCGACGACACGTTTGCATAAAGAGAGTCACCAGATTCTTGACCTGGTAAATTTATTCGAACCCATATCCAAGTACAGCACCCAGGCACGCGAACCAGAAATCATACCAGAAATAGTCCGCAAGGCCTTCAAAGTCGCCCAGGCTGAAAAACCCGGAGGCTGTTTCATAGACCTGCCGGAAAACATAGCTGGCGCAGAGGTAATCGATAAACAGCCGCTTAAAGTGCAGAGTGCCAAGATCCCGACCCCGCCAGAATCAAAAATGGCCCAGGCTGCGGACCTGATATCGAGTGCCCGTTTCCCCCTTATCATGGCTGGCAACGGTGTTATACGCGGTAATGCATCGGATGCACTGGTGGCCTTTGCCGAGAAGCTCAATATCCCTGTAGCTACCACCTTCATGGCCAAAGGTGTAATCCCTTTTTCACATGAATTATCATTGGGCGCTGTCGGCCTACAGGCCAGTGACTACGTTTCCTGCGGTTTTAACCGTGCAGATGTCATTATCTGCGTAGGTTATGACATAGTTGAATATCACCCTGAGCTATGGAACTACAATAAAAAAGCCAGTTTGATCCATATCGATCCCTCTGCAGCTGAAGTCGATGAATACTATATTGTCGAATGTGGTGTTGTTGGAGACATCAGCCGCGCCCTGGAGACGATCGCAGACCTCGCCACACCCAACCAGGAAAACAATGCCTATCACCTGCGGCAGACCATCGTTGATGTCATTGAAGCCGATGCCAATAGCCAGGCCTTCCCGATAAAACCACAGAAAATATTGTGGGACCTGCGCCAGGCACTTAAACCTGACGACATTGTCATCAGTGATGTCGGTGCCCATAAAATGTGGATAGCAAGGATGTACCAGGCAGAACGCCCCAACACCTGTATCATCTCGAACGGTTTTGCATCGATGGGAATAGCCGTACCCGGCGCTGTTGCGGCTAAGCTGGAAAATCCCGACAAGACCATCGTCGCTGTGACCGGTGATGCCGGCTTCATGATGAATTCCCAGGAAATCGAAACGGCTCTGCGAATCGGTACGGCGATAGTTATAATTATATGGACCGACTCACAGTATGGCTTGATTCGCTGGCACCAGATGCGGCACTTTGGCCGTCCCAGCAACATTGATTTTAAAAATCCTGACTTTATAAAATATGCAGAAAGCTTCGGTGCTAAGGCCTATTGTGTTGAATCCGCTGACGGCCTGATACCCACCATCAAGCAGGCAATTGCTGATAATACCGTGGTCATTATTGACTGCCCGGTGGATTATTCTGAAAACATGAAGCTAACAGAACAACTTGGCGAACTGGTCTGTCCTATCTAATCAACAGCAAGACAAAGCATGCATAATAAAACTGTGCTAGAGGAAAAAGAATGACTGAGAACTATCCCGTAATGATTGCCGGTGCAAACAGCAGCGGAACGCACGATGTCACATCGCCGTATGACGGCAGCACTATCGGCTCGGTGGAGATTGCAAATGCCGAGGCCATAGAACAGGCCCTTGATACCGCCGACAGGCTTTATCGAAATCGTGATCTGTGGCTGTCGGGCGGCAGGCGTGTTGAGATCCTTGAGAAGGCTGCTTCTTTGATGCAGGAACGCTTTGAGTACCTGGCTGTCGAGGCGGCCAGAGAAGGCGGCAAACCCCTGATGGACTCTCGTGTGGAAGTTGCCCGTGCGATTGATGGCGTGCGAAATTGCGCGGAACTTCTGCGTCATGAAAGCGGGCAGGAAATTGCCATGGGTATCAATCCTGCATCCAGCGGCAGGCTCGCGTTTACTCACCGTGAAGCGATAGGTGTCGTGGTTGCGATCAGCGCATTCAATCACCCGCTAAACCTGATTGTGCACCAGGTAGGGCCGGCAATAGCTTCAGGCTGCCCGGTGATCGTCAAACCTGCCGGTGATACCCCGCTATCCTGTATGCGTTTTATATCGATATTGCGCGAGGCTGGCCTGCCAGAAGAATGGGCACAGGCCTGTGTCGTCGATGACAATGCTACTGCTGAGAAGCTCGCCTGCGACCACCGCGTTGCCTTCTTCAGTTTCATCGGTAGTGGCAAAGTCGGCTGGATGCTTCGCTCAAAACTCGCAGCAGGTACAAGATGTGCGCTGGAGCACGGCGGCGTCGCTCCCGTCATTATTGCCAATGATGCAGACCTTGATGATGCCCTGCCTCTTATCGCCAAAGCAGGTTTCTATCATGCTGGCCAGGTCTGCGTATCTGTGCAACGAGTCTATGTACCGGCTGATCAGGCTGAGCAGATTTCCAGCCGAATTGCCGAGATGGGCAAAGCGATGACTGTTGGTGATCCGACATTAGAGAGCACTGAGATCGGCCCACTAATTCGTCCCGCAGAAATACAGCGAGTCAACAAATGGGTCAATGATGCTGTTAAAGATGGTGCTCGACTGCTGTCTGGCGGCAGGCCACTATCCGACACCTGCTACCCGGCAACAGTACTGCTTGATCCACCCGACTCATCAATCATCAGTCAGAACGAAATATTCGGCCCCGTTATATGCGTATATTCCTACAACAATCTCGATGAGGCCATACAACGCGCCAATGCGCTGCCTTATTCATTCCAGTCAGCAGTCTTTACAGCGAGCCTTGATATCGCAATGAAAGCCTACAATAGGCTCGATGCATCAGCTGTCATGGTCAATGATCACACGGCCTTCAGAGTCGACTGGATGCCGTTTGCCGGACGCCGTGTCTCAGGCTATGGTACCGGCGGCATCCCCTATACCTACAGAGATATGACAGTAGAAAAATTGCTGGTTATTCGTTCTAAAGAAATTTGAAATGAAAGCAGAGCAAAGATTGTAGATTATTAAATTGCAACTGGATCCTTCTTTCCTCTTGGAACTTCAATCGAGAGGTTTAAATACTTGATTCCGTGGAAGAGGAACGGCCAGTATTCAGCAGGGTGAAGAGTACCGACCCTTTGAAGTGTACAGCAGATGACTGTACGTCAGAAAGTAAACATCATACAAATTAAGCGATAGTGCTTTCTATCTAATGCTCTACTCTCCACCTGGCAGGTGTGGTTCCACTCCAGCGCCTGAAAGCGCGCGAAAAGGCACTGGCATCTGCATAGTCCAGTGTGGCGGCAATCTGGCTTAGTTTCATTGATGAATCTCTCAGTAATTGCCGTGCAATCTCAAAGCGGCCTTGATCAGCCAATTCCTTGAAGCTTGTACCGCAATCGTGCAGCCGGCGATTAAGGGTGCGTGGATGGATAGAAAATAGTGCGGCAATTTCATCTGCCGTCGCATGCTGCGAGAGTAACGCTGAGTGCAGTACGCGCTGTACCTGCGCGGCAAAGTTATCGCTATAGCGGCTTTCTAGCTGGTCGACCTGCTTTTGCAGGAAGCGGTGCAGTTCAGGGTCTGCCGCCAGCAGGCGCTGCTGCAACCAGTTGGTGGAAAAATACAAACCACAGCGTTCCGCATCAAAGTGAAGCGGCGCTTTAAAAAAATGCTGAAAGATTCGGCTATCAGCAGGTTTACGATGTGCGAAGTGCACACTTGAAGGACTCCACCTGGGGCCGCATAATGTAACTAAAGTATTAAATATGATTGCCACGGCACCGTCTTCAATTTGATCGTGTGCCTTAACTCGAGGTTGATTGATAGAGTATCCCATGAAGGCCCTGTCACTCTCCTGTTCAAGGTAGATTTCTGCACCACTAACATGTAAATACGCATAGCGAACAAGCGTGTTCAGCGCCACAGCAACATCCGGTGATTGCTGCACTAAAAAGCCCACCAGGCCTAATGAAGACGGACCAACGTGTTGACCAAGCAGAAACCCGAAATACGGACAACGAGTTGTGCTGACACAATGCTGTATCAACTGGTTGCGAGAAGCATAAGGAATGACATTGTCAGGGTCATCGAGTAGCGATGCATCGAAACCAATCTCTGCAAATACTCCTGCGGGAGAGAAACCCAGTTGCCTGAGAACTTTCGGTATGGCCGCTATGGTACCGATGCGCACAGTACCAGCTGATACGGGCGGACTAGCCGTTTTTCTTGTCATCGCGTGTATTTCATCATTGTTGATTCAGTCCATAAGCCCTGACCGATAATGTCTATTGCTTGTCCTGAATTGTACAGAAGAAATTGTCAGATAATGGTTAAAATGTCTTAAATATGTTGTGGTGCGCGAAAGTTGTATGCCTTGTACACACTATTTCGATTAAATCTATCACTAAAATGCCAATGAGGATTCAAAATGAACACAAAATTGCTATCAAGCCTTGCTGCTGCCGCTATTCTGCTTGTCCCCGCAATGGCCTTTGCATCGACAGTGGAGGCAGAGAAGAAAGTTTTTGCTGAACTGACGGCACTCATTCCGCAGGACCGTATTGTCGAAATTGAGGATCTGCATAAGAAGTGGAAAGAAGTCCAGAAGGGAAAGAGCGATGCTGTCATCCTCGATATACGCACGGGCGCGGAGTTCCATGCCGGCCATCTTAAGGATTCAAACAACATCGATTCAGGCAACCCTTACCTGGTCCCAAAGACCTGGCCTGATGCAGATACCGAAATATGGATTTTCTGCCGCAGCCAGCATCGCGCCACGTATTTTGTTTCTTCTCTCTATCGTTATGGCTACAAGAATGTCTACCTTGTCCATGGCGGCATCGCTGCCTGGGCCGAGAAAGGTTACCCGCTGTTCAGCAAAGACTTCGGCGAGATCAAGGTGATCAAGTACGACAAAGCACTGAAGGAAGAGTTTAAAACGCGCCAGTTTGATTAGCTTGCCTCTGATTCGCTGTTGTGGATGGCCTTCAATGGTGGCAGAACCCGATCATTTAGTCTCCAGGCCATTGATGTGTTGCTGCGATCTGTGCAGTACGTATAAGTTACAAATCTGACAAACAAAGAAACAAAGAGCGGAGAACCATCGCATGTTTTCCCGAAGATCTACCAAAAATATCAAACACCAGTAGTTCTAATAACAGGAGCAGTCTATGTCTAAAGAAAGAGTAAGCACAACGGTACCACTGGACTGGAAAGAGGTGTGGTTCACCAACTGTCCGATGGTATCTGCCAACAACGTTGACCAGGAACTGGGCTGGTGCCGCGAAGAGTACAAAAAGATTGGTGTTGAATACGCCTACTTCCGACACGCACCTGAGAACAACTGGTACCCGCACTACATCCACAACCTCGATAACCTCATCCGTTTCGGCGGGCTATACCCGCCCATACATGTAAATGCTGATCTCCGCCGCACCGTGCTACTGGGAGCGACGTGGGTGTATGAGGGTGGCTGCATGGCCGTGCGCGCACGAGACGACCTTTTCAAAATGTCAGATTTGAAAGGTAAGAAGATTGGCATCTCTAAGAGCCTTAATACCATCAAGAACGACTGGTGGCGTATCCAGGAGCACATGGGCATCGAGAACATGCTTAAGCTTAACGACATGACAATGGACGATATCGAGCTCGTCGAATTCCCCTACCCCGATGACTGGTACGACAAACCTGAGATGCTGGTACCGCCAATGAATAACCCATCGGAGCTGTGGATGCGCCGTGACCACAAGCACGACCTCGCGTTCCGACCTCTGGAGACGTCACTGCTCGATGGCACTGTTGACGCAATCTACACCCAGAGCAAAGTGTTCCAACATCTGCAGGAAGATACCGGCAAGATCAAAATGATCGAGGACCTGTCTCGATGCCCGGACTGGACTGTACAGGTTGCCAACACCCCCGCCGTCATCACCTGCACCGACGTAATGGCAAAAGAGCATCCCGAACTGGTCATGGCCTACATGAAGGCCATGATCAAAGTCGGGCGCTGGGCGAATGAGCACAAACGTGCCGCTGGTGCAATCCTTAACAGGCAGACCTTCTACCGGGACGCCGAGGATACCTACCAGGGCATCAAGCATGTCGATATGGTGCCGAGTCTGAATGCGATGAACATGGAAACCATAAAGATCGGCAAGGATTTCATGTTTAGCCATGGCTATATCAAGAACGACTTCGATGTGGACGAATGGGCGGCGCCTGAATTCCTCGAGCAGGCAGCGACAGAATTGCTCAAGGAAGAGTGGGAAAAAAAGAGCTGGAGCAAGCTCCCAGGAGGAGGCGGGCTAGACGTAAAGGGCACACGACTCGGATAGTAAGACAATTGAACCAGGTTAAGTCAGTGGTGACACTGTGGCCACTGACATAGAACCAGGCAATCAAATTTGAACAGGTTGTCTACATATCTCAAGTTATTGTCCTGAAATGTCAAGATGAGATATCAAGATAAAGAATATAATATTATATTAGGCCTGAAACACAAACGGATTCTGATTCGGGTATCATTCTATCCTGGTATCCGATGTGACGGTCTTGTCTAAATAGTGCAGATTTCATGTAACGGTGCTGCTCAAATCAATCAGCCCGGTGCCATCGGTAATACCGGCAGGGCTGGACGCGGGCTACGTCGGTAAGCGGCTCTCCCGCAGTGCGGGCATCGTCTACAAATGTCAGTTTATTTCCATGAATTATGCAAAGGAAACTGGCAGAAAACGAGTATTATTAATAATCTTGTGGAAACAGCGCCGGGTAACCAATAACAACGAATTTTGCAGCGATTTCTGAAATGTTTGCGCACCCTGTCCTCTTTACGGATCTTCTGACTAAGGCCCTGCCTGTTTCGCATAGGAGATTCAGCTATAAATTCACAGTGCAGAGCCGCTGCGGCTATTCAGTTGTCCCTGGAGGATTGCATATGTGACGTCCCCTCCTCTTTCCAGTAATTTCTATTAACCAGAATAAAGGTGTAAACCCATGTTTATGAAAGTTCGAAAATCCATCAAGAATCAGGCGCGAGTGATGGCCGCGATTGGTCTCAGTTCTCTTCTGCTCCTCGGGTCCTCGACGGCAGGCGCTGACGAGGCTGATGCGAAGCGATTGCTTAAAGCAATGACAGATTACGTTTCAGCACAAAAGTCGATCTCATTTGATTTTGACGCTGTGCTGGATGTGGTCACTCCCGAAGACCAGGTAATCGGACTGGCGAGTTCCGGTGCTGTGACACTAAGCCGCCCCGACAAGATACACGCCTCCCGATCCGGTGGTTTTTCCGACATCGAGATGAACTTTGATGGAGAAACACTGACAATACTCGGTAAAAATCTCAATGCCTATACGCAGATCAAGATACCCGGCACGGTTGATCACCTGATCGACGAGCTGAAAGACACCTATAACCGCCCGCTCCCTGCTGCGGACCTGTTATTGTCTACTTCATACGAGGCGCTGATGCAGGGCGTCATAGATATAAAAGACCTTGGCAGTGGCTCGATCGGCGGTATCGAGTGCGACTCACTG
>JARFQI010000163.1 GCA_029287855.1 Arenicellales bacterium
TCCAAATCTTCCATCGTGATGGTATTGTCATCCAGTAAGTAAAGTTGTTTTGATCCACGATACAGATAATTCATGATAATCATAGCATTGTGATCACCCTCATCACTGGCGGCTTCGATCTTGCGTTGCTTTCGATGTATCCGATTTAACTGTTGCTTTAAATCCCATACATATACTACTTCAGACATAAAAGAATGCTGGCGTAATTTTGTCAGTACAAAACCTACACAAAAAGCTGCAATGACGACACCTGCCAGGTTAAGCATGAAATGTGAATCTTCCGGGTTGCTGAAAAGATAAATGAGCAGTGTCGAAGTACTAAGTGCGATGATTATAAGAACAACCACCATGCCAGCAAATACCACCTTAAGATGCTTTCTATATCGGGTTTTGTCGATCTCTCTAAGTTGCATGTAAAACATCCATTTTTATTAAAAGATAATTGAACTGTAACGTAGATAAAGTAAAAGCTGGTCCAGCTTGAAACCTGCTGGAATCAAGGGGGTGAATGATACGTGCACATGGAGTACAAAGTCTTCATCGGCACCAATGATTCGTTTGCAATAGATAAACCGGCACGAGAAAAAACCGGAAAAAAAACCGGGGTCAGATCCCAGTATATGCTTATATTAGAGAAAACCGGGATCTGACCCCGGTTTTTTTCATTATTTAGTTGGTATATTTAACGGTTACTTCAAAAATAGCTACAGGGTCCATTTGTGAGCATTTGTAGTTCGGGTGCTGCCCCGAATGATCCTTTTTTATTTGAGATAAAAGCTCCCCACACTTTTTACCTTTATTAGAAACAACGACGTTTCCTAATCCTATTCGTCCTTGATCTGAAACAGATATTGCATCAAATTTATAACTGGCATTGTCAATGCAAATTAAAATTTTTGCTTCATGGGGCTTTATGCAACCAGGTCCGGACTCAGCTGGGTTACTGATTTTATGCTTAAGTGTTAACTTAGAAGTGAAATTGTTAGAAGACTTTTCGTCACTTTTTATTGGTGTGGATTTAACAAGTAACTCAACTCCAGGAGTAATTGATACACTTATGTCAGGATCTTCAGCAGAAGGTGTTTCAGCAGCATAGGAGTTAGTTGTAACAGCAATACAATATAGCGCGATAAAGAACAAAATGTTTTTCATGTCAATTTCAGTCATATAAGAGAGTTAGAGAAAAATAATGAACCTGTGATTATTTCTTTGCAATAATCAGGTTTAGAGCTTGTAGGATAACCTTTATTATAAATTAATCATAGATCGAATCAGGCCCATTGATTTCTTCCTGTTATCACTTGCCAATGATGTAGCGTTCATCATCAAAGGTCATTACCCAGTCGGGCTTGTAAACGACAAACGCACTGATCAGAAAACCTGTGATAAAAGCTTCAGGAAACATAAACAGGGGAACATAGACCAGCGACTCTGAAACCAGTTGGCTGTCCGGGTATGCCTGCAGCAGGCTTAATAATGCAATAGCCGACAGGCGACTCGCTGCCACAGCGATTCCGGCACCGAAAAAAGCGACAACAAAAATATAGATAAAGAAATTATCCGGCAGCCGTTCTTGTGACAGTCGGAGGATACCATAGCTGACAAAGACCGGAAGCGCGACACTCAGCAAACCATTAATGCCCAGGCTGAGCACTTCATGGTGCTGCAGTAATACACTGATTAGCATTATCGAGCTTATGCCCAGCAGGGCAAGTGGCCAACCGAACATCAGCGTAAACATCATTGCACCGAGGTGGTGGAAACCCAGTCCAGGTGATATACCTGCCTTAATTTTCCACAGCAGCAACAATGCTACAATGGCACCGAAATACACGTGCTGGCTGGGTTTGTTGTTTAGCAGCCGAGTAAATGAAATCTTTTTTATCGCGATTAAAACCAGTATCAGCATTAAAATGTTTCCCAGCCACATTAAAGGCACAGGTAACATATAAGCAGGAATATGAAGGCCGATAAGCCAGTATGTTTCATTCATGATGACAATATTTTACAGCAGCTAATGGGGCTGGTGGTAGAGAATCAAGGGGACGGCCCATTTGATGCTTATGAGCCAAAGAAATCAAGTAATCTGCCCCATGACTCTCTCTAATTCCGTAGATACCAAACTAAGAGGAAAAACAGATGTTAAGTCGACTGATTTTAATCGTTTCACTTTTAATGCTGAGCGCCTGTTCGGAAGAACAGCAAAACAAATTAACCCGACTCGGTGTCACCTGGCTTGAAGGTGACTATCGCGTTACCTATGCAGATGGCGAACACGTTAAAAGCTGGATTATTCTGGATGGAAAAGTCACGACTGAGCCTGCCAAAGGATATTATTACTTCTGGGAAAAGAGAAATGGTAAAAAGTATTATGTACAAACGCCCATTGCACGTACCTACATAGAAGAAATAGAGCAATAAAGACCAAGGGGTCAGAGTGCTTGAAAGATGACGAGTCCAGGTATTCAATGACTCTGGCGCCTTGATTGCTAGCCCTTATTTTGTTGAAAAAACTTCAGGACTTCTATGTGCTTAGTGCCGTGCTTTGCAACTTGTTTCGATTAAATCTACAAGTATTCGCTCGACATTGCTGCCACCAATACCAACACGCATGCCCGGGGTAATTGTTGCCAGTGTCTGCGTTGAGCGTTGATAGTTACCCGTTACAAAATCACTAAGTGCGGACACCAGCGCAAGTGAAACATCACGATTCACCCCACTGGGTTTACCAGCAATGGTTTCTTCACATCGTTTAAGTCCGTCTGTATCGCCTGCTGTAGCGAACAGACCCGCCACATGAAGGGCGATGAAAGGATGACCTATCATTCCCCAGACACGCTCAATATGCTTGAGCACATCATTTCCCAATGCGCTGGTCTGGCCGCTTTGCAGGTAGTCCCGGAGCAGAAATCCACCACAATCAGCAAGCGTAAGAATAGGGCCGCATGTCGTGGTTTCTGGTGCACAAAACTCCAGGTAACGTTGCATCGCGGCGTCGCGGTCACCTATTTGCCATTCAGCCAAAGCAAGGTGCCACTGCACGTGTCCATACATTTGTCCCTCGCGAGCGCCGGACCCATGCACCTCGAGCCAGTCCTGCAGCAGCTTTGCCGACTCTTCGGCTGCACCATCATCATGCAGCATATGTGCTAACGCATGAATGGAATAAAGTGCCTGGGGTCGAATATCCAATGCCCGTTCTATAAGCTCGCGTCCACGCATGCGATGCCCCGCTTCACTCGCTGCAAATCCTAGCCGGACAAGGAATGCCCAATCGTTGTCTAAAGCCTCTTCAACAGACTCTAATACATTTAACACGGCATCCAGTTTATTGGGGCCACCGTAAAAAAGCAGGTTCCCCGCTATCTGGGAAATCACTAACAAATCGGCAGGCGTAGTTTCGATGTAGGCCAGTGCTTTTGCGCGGGTAGCATCAGGCTGATCAATCATGCCGATAAGAACATTGATATGTTCACGTTCCCAGTCAGTTGCGTTCAGTGATGCCTGTTCAGCAAGTTCTCGGTAGATTTCAGCATCAGGCTCGCCAACATCTTTTGCCACGTAATAGCGCGCAGCTGCAGCTACAGCAAAATCCTTATCTAGCTGTAGCGCCTTATCAAGGGTTTTAGACGCGCCAGATTCTGACCCTAGAATTAAATCGACTGCTTCCTGGTATAGATCAGTAGCTTCAGAGGATTCACTTGATAGCGTGTTGCCAGTGCGTGTTTCGAACATGGGAAATCCTTATACAGAGTTGATATATCGAGAATTCAGAGTACTTGATTGTTGATTCAGTGCCCTTTATTTTGTTTTTTCAACATGACGTATTCCTTGTGTAAATCCTCAGTTCTCCAGTTCATCAGGCGTAAATATAATTGCAGGAATATTGTCGAATCAGCTAAATTAATGGCGACGGAGCGATTTTATTAAAATCACTTCAACTCCTTTAACGCGGAAGATTTAATTGCGGACATAAGCCTAGCACGCCATACATTAAAAATCAGGAAAAGGAAACAACCATGGAAATCAAGAATATTCTCATTGCATACAGTGGCTCCGAGTCATCCGAAGCTGCCCTGGATTTCGCATTATTCATCCGTGAAAAGTATGACGCCCACCTTACCGGTCTGCTGGTACATAACTTTGCAGCACTGGATCAATATCTCCGCAGTTTGCTACCGGACGACATTCGGATGAGCGTCAGAAAGGCGCAAGCTCAGACGATCAAAGATATTGAATCCCAATTCAAACAAAGCATCGCATCCAGTACTGCCCCACCAGAGAGGGTTCACTGGATTTCCAAGTCTGGTGAGGGTGATGCAACGGTTGCGCAGTATGCGAGGCTTTTTGATTTAACTATTGTCGGACGCTACGACGCAGTGCATGGCGAAGATCACGAAGAGTTACACCCTGACATGATAGCCATGGTAAGTGGCCGACCCGTATTGCTGGTTCCTCGAGAATTCGACAAATCAACTTTTAATGAGCACGCAGTACTCGCCTGGGATGGAAAACGGGCGTCTGCACGAGCCCTTGCAGACGCCATGCAAATTCTGAAAACCAAGAGTCTAGTAACGATCGTCAGTATTGATGAAGGCAAATCGGAAATATCCCTGTCAGGAATAGATGTAGAAACCTACTTGCAACGGCATGGTGTGAAGACTGAAAAAGTCGACCTTAAGACCAATGGTAGATCTATCGGCTACCGCATACTGGAATATATTGAACAGGCACAACCCAAGCTCTTGGTGATGGGTGCCTATGAGCACAGCAAGTTTCGCCAGTCAATTGTAGGTGGCGTCACCAGTAGAGTACTTAAGAAAGCGAAGATTCCGGTTCTTATCTC
>JARFQI010000186.1 GCA_029287855.1 Arenicellales bacterium
TAATCGTCTGCTCGATTACCTATGCTTTCGGGCAGAAGCCGTCATCCAAATTGTGATGGTGAGCTGCGTTTTGTATGAATGATGTTGTGACGAGATACCTGTTCAGTCGACAATTACAGCATGCCACTACCTGAATCAATATCCGTTTTCTTGCTTTCGTTTTCTCTGATAGCGTTGGCTGAAATTGACGGCAAGAGCCAACTGCTCTGCATGGCCCTGATAGCCCGTCATCGTCATCGGTCGGTAATTCCAGGGGGCAGCAGTAGCATTAATTATACTTAATGCGCTAGAAGTCTAATTCGGTGCGGCAGTCGCGGTCTGGCTACCAAAAAAAATGACTGCCGCTGTGGTAGCTCTGCTATTTGGTGCCTTCGGTAAAATCTTAAGACTTGAAAAACATTAAATTAATATAGCAGAATTTCGTAATATCCAGTGTTATGAACTCTACAAAATTGAACGGAAGATTTAGTGGATACAGCTAAAAATACATTTTTACAGGTTACTCATTTTTATGCGTTAGGCATCTTCTTGTTGTGTCAGTTTTTTTCGCCTCCATCCTTGTCAGATAATTCTAATACCGCAAAGTTAACCGCACCACTCTCAATAAAAAACTTGTACCCGCCTATGCTACGGTTTTATGAGCCTCTACCTTCATCTGCACTGCAGCCATATCGTGAATCACTCGGCATAGAACTATCACAGGGTTACAGTAGCGTTTTTCAGTATGATGCGCTGCCAGACGGGTCATTGCTGGTCGATATGGAACTCTACAACCTTGATCTGAGGTTGAGACGCGCATTCACGGATAAAACAGAGCTTTCCCTGACTGTTCCGCTGTACTACTCCCATGATGGATTTATGGATGCCTTTCTACGTGATTACCACTCGGCACTGGGATTACCGAATTCAGGCCGTGAATATCGCCCTGACGATGAGTTCGGATATTTCTACTTCGATCCAGGTGACAGCGAAAGCTGGATTGGCAAAGAAGGCTGGGAAGTGGGAGATCTCGCCATCAGTCTGCGTCAACACCTGATGAGTGACGAGACCTGGTCGATGGCCCTGCTCGGTGGGATTACTCTGCCGACAGGATCAACTAAACGTGGTTGGGGAACTGGTAAACCAGACATTGCGATTGGTGCTGTGGCGTCATGGTTAGCCAATAAATGGTTCGGGCATATCGAAGGACACCTGCTGCACCCATTCGCACACGGCAGCGAGGCAACTGACTATCAGGACTACATACGATTGTCTACCACGATTGGTTATCAATTTGGCAATCGCTGGTCAGTCATGGCACAAATACAGGGTGGCAACTCCCCTTACGATTCATCACTCCAGCAACTGGACAACGCTCCGTGGCTGGTAACGCTTGGTGGACGAATAGCATTGGCAAAGACGAGTGCGCTGACACTAGCTTTCACTGAAGGTATTACACAAAAAACCACAGCTGACTTTTCGCTATCCATCGGACTTGAATTTAATCTCTGATTACATAAAAAGACTTATCTATCGATTGTCCAAACATACGCGTTCATCGCTGCCATAGGTCGTTAGCCATCATTTAGCTGTATATAAACAAGGATCCATATTGGCCGGTTCCGGGTCGATAGCGGCCATCTATACTTCCTGAGAAACACCGACAAAAAAGCAACGCTAAGTGACTCATTAAGTAATACAGACAATGCTACCTCGATATGACTTTAAAACGGATGGACTTCATCACCCTGCTTGTATATTATCCACCCAAATTATAGCCTTATACGCATCGCATCCTGCCGTTTACAAACATAAAGATAACTAAATTGGATAAAATTATGACTCCCGCAAGTAAGAAAAAAGCTGTTTCGAAAGAAGCAACCAAGAAAAAAGTTACTAAGAAAAAGGTGGTCAAGAAGACCGTCAAAACAAAGAAAGCACCAACGAAGAAAGCCCCTGCCAAGAAAGCTGCAACGAAAAAAGCAGCCAGTAAGCCTGCTAAACCTTCTAAGCTGGACATTACGCCAGAGGAGCGTTGGAAGATGATAGCTATCGCTGCCTACCATAAGGCTGAAAAAAGAGGTTTTGTGCCGGGTAACGAGTTGCAGGACTGGGCTGAGGCAGAGAAGGAAATTTCGAAACTTCTGCTCGGTTGATCATATCCTGTAACTGCAGATTACATGTATTTAACTAGTAAGTTCTAGCGTAACCTTACTGATCACTCAGGATTGACTAAAACTGCCTTTTATCTATTGCACTGATTTATCGGTACACTCTCAGGCA
This sequence comes from Arenicellales bacterium, assembly GCA_029287855.1. Classification (GTDB taxonomy): domain Bacteria; phylum Pseudomonadota; class Gammaproteobacteria; order BMS3Bbin11; family BMS3Bbin11; genus BMS3Bbin11. The sequence continues at coordinate 2,263 of JARFQI010000186.1, forward strand.
AAACTTAATGCCGTGGCACCTCAGTTAAATAAAGGACCACTCATGACATTAGAATTTGAAACCCGGCAGAAAGATTTAACGCATGTGTTACATCGACAGGTTGAGCAGACAGTCGATAGCGGTCGTCAATAAATTCTAGTTGCCTGCGTGGAATCATCATTATTCTGGTATGCGTGGAATCGTCATGCAGGTCAGCCCTGAGCCTCAGACACAACAAATTTGCTGTCCATTCCCGAGCTATTTTATCAAACCGGTAGCTTCTATCTTTAACAGGTTTTTCGGGTTATTTATATTACGCAATACCAGGCGGTAGGCATTGGGAACTGACTTAAAATAGACAATTTCATAGTTCTGCAGCAGTTCAGCACCCGGCGGCAGTATCTCGTTCAGCTCTGCATAATTAGGAAAAACACCATACTCGTTGTAATACTGAGTCAGATGATGTCGTACATCACGGGCTACCACACGTTCATTGTCAAGTTTTGCCGAGGCGCGCAACCTTGATTGTGAAAGAGCCCCGAGCAATGCATTAACTTCATTAACCCGCCTTTGATCAGTGCTGAATTTTTCTGCAAGGCCATTGAGGATATTCTGTGCCTGATCCGGCTCACCCATAACCAGGTGCTCTTTGGCCTGCAATACGGGCATGGCATATTCCAGTTCGTTGGTGAGTTCAACAAACTCAATGCCTGAAGACTGGGCAAGCTCTATTCCATGCTGCAATACAACTTTAGCCAGTCCGTACTGTCCATTCTGCTGGTACTTACGAGACTCCTTCAAGGCCATTTCTGGTGTTGTTATAGTTTCGAGTAAGGCCTGCATCTTTTCAGACAGCTGACCTTTTGCAGGAGAAGCAACAATTGCCGCTTTAGCCCCAATTTCTGGCTCACCCGCCAACGCAGCAGGATTTGAGAACAGAAAAGCTAACAGAAAGAAATGCCTGGTAGACATTAAAAAAAACAGGTTTAGAAATTTGGTTTCACAGGAGCCTGCTTAAACATTTCGACACTGGCAAGCAGTTCTTCCTTTGCTTCATCTACACCACCCCAGCCTCCAACACGTACCCACTTTCCTTCATCAAGATCTTTGTAATGCTCAAAAAAGTGTGCAATCTGGCCAAGCAGCAGCTGAGGCATATCTTTCAGTTCATTTACACATTCGTAACTACGACACAATTTGGTCGTCGGTACAGCGAGGATTTTCGCATCATCACCGGATTCATCAGTCATTTTAAGCACACCGACAGGCCTGCAGGCTATTACCGAACCGGTGATTAGAGGAACCGGTGTCACGACCAGAACATCAGCAGGGTCACCATCTTTCGACAGGGTATGTGGCACGTAACCGTAATTGCACGGATAATGCATTGCCGTACCCATGAAACGATCAACAAACATCGCACCGGTGGTCTTGTCTACCTCATATTTGACAGGGTCTGAATGGGCAGGAATTTCGATAATTACATTGATCTCATTGGGTAAATCATTGCCTGATGTTACTTTGTCCAGGTTCATTGTTTTATTCTCACCGGTTTAAGGTTTAAAGCATTCGATTATACTGTTGCTCGCAGCAAGAAAACAAAAAAAAGGCCGGACAATGTCCGGCCTTGGGATGAATCGACCTGTTAACTAGATAACAGGCACGATTAACAGGGCAACGATGTTGATGATTTTAATCATCGGGTTAATTGCCGGACCTGCTGTATCCTTGTAAGGATCGCCAACAGTATCGCCGGTAACCGCTGCTTTATGGGCGTCAGATCCCTTGCCGCCGTAGTTACCGTCTTCGATATACTTCTTCGCGTTGTCCCAGGCACCACCGCCGGTAGTCATTGCGATAGCCAGGAAAATGCCCGTTACTATGCTGCCGATCAGCATACCGCCAAGTGCCTGTTTTCCGAGCAGTACGCCAACCAGCACTGGTATCAGCAATGGCAACAAAGAAGGTATGATCATCTCTTTAATGGCAGCTTTAGTCAGCATGTCCACCGCACGTGAGTAATCAGGTTTCTGTGTGTGATCCATGATGCCCGGCATGGTTTTGAACTGACGGCGAACCTCGTTTACGATACCGCCCGCCGCACGACCTACTGCTTCCATCGCCATTGCGCCAAACAGATAGGGCACCATGCCGCCAATAAACAGACCGATAATTACCATGTGGTTTGACAGATCAAAGGTCATGCTCTCACCTACAGCATGGGTGTAATCAGCAAACAGAACCAGTGCTGCCAGGCCTGCTGAACCAATTGCATAGCCCTTGGTCACTGCCTTGGTAGTATTCCCGACTGCATCCAGCGGGTCGGTAATATTACGAATTTCTTCCGGCAGCTCTGCCATTTCAGCAATACCACCAGCATTATCTGTAATAGGCCCGTAAGCATCGAGAGCAACAATGATACCCGTCATGGACAGCATGGCGGTTGCACCAATAGCAATACCGTAGAGACCTGCCAGTTCATAAGTGGCCCAGATCGAGCCACAAACAGCCAGCACCGGCAGTGCCGTAGCTTTCATTGACACACCAAGACCTGCGATAACATTGGTTCCGTCGCCGGTGGTTGATGCCTTGGCGATACTGCGCACCGGGCTGAACTCTGTCGCGGTATAGTATTCTGTTATTACCACCATAGCTGCTGTAAGAAGCAAGCCAATTGCTGAGGCATAAAACAGATGTCTACTGGGCACTTCGACTCCATCGATCATCATGGTTTCGCCCATCATTGCAGTTGTGACAAAGTAATAGGCAACCAATGCAAGTAATCCGGAAACGATCAAGCCTTTGTAAAGTGCCATCATGATACGACCGCGACTGGTCACCTTGACGAAAAAAGTACCAATAATCGAGGCAATAATAGACACTGCACCAAGCATCAACGGATAAACAACGATGGAAGATCCCGCTTCAGGAAATAACAGCCCACCCAACAGCATGGTGGCAATGATAGTTACCGCATAGGTTTCAAACAGGTCTGCCGCCATACCAGCACAGTCACCGACATTATCCCCGACATTATCAGCAATAACAGCGGGGTTGCGCGGATCATCTTCCGGAATCCCTGCTTCTACCTTACCAACAATATCAGCACCCACATCTGCACCCTTGGTGAAGATACCGCCGCCAAGACGAGCAAAGATGGAGATCAGCGAGCCGCCAAAGGCAACACCGACCAGGCTATGCAGGGCTTCAGTTTCTGTCAGGCCGATGCCTAGCAGAATAGCATAGTATCCAGCCACACCAGCTAGCCCAAGTCCAACCACCAGCATGCCAGTGATGGCGCCACCGCGGAAGGCCACCTGGAAAGCAGGGTTGACCCCTTTTTGGGCTGCCGTGGCTGTACGTGAATTCGCCATTACCGAGACGTTCATGCCGATAAACCCGGCTGCGCCAGATAGGATAGCGCCAACAGCGAAACCTATGGCTGTTGTCCAGTCAAGAAAGTAGCCTATGGCCAGGAAAACGATAACCCCGGCAAAGGCAATTGTTTTGTACTGCCGTGCAAGATAGGCGCGTGCGCCTTCGGATATCGCTGCTGCAATTTCCTGTACACGATCATGACCGGAGGGCAGGCCCTTTATCCAGCGTGTTGAAACAATACCGTAAACAACAGCCAGTAATGCTGCCCAGATGATAAATAACAGTTGCGTGGTCGACATATAATTCTCCAGTGTCAGATCAGAACGTTTGTTTATACCGCACTAACGGAATAATGAATTTGACATAAATCAACGCCACAAGATACAGGGTCTTCAGTCTTACTTGAATTCAATTGTTTTGCCCTTGGCATAAAAAAAGCGGATAGGGGCAAATACTGCCTTCCCTGTCGAGTGTCATAAATGTAAATAAGCCCCGGCTTGTTGGTCGGGGCTTATGCCTTACTTATACTTCGAAAGGATCTAATTTCTTGTCGATAGAAATATTTTTCAACGTGACATAATCCGGCAGACCATTCTTGTATGGCGGATAATCTTCACCCTGAATCAACGGCAGAAGGTATTCCTTACAGGCGTCGGTAATACCGAAACCATCATCAGAAATAAAATCCATCGGCATCATCTTTTCGACATTTGCGACTTCTGAGAGCGGCGCCTTACCGACTTTCCATTCAAATGGATCATTCGAAATGCGCTCGATTGAAGGCATGATGGAATTGTCACCATTGATAGCGAACTCAACACCTGCTTTACCAACCGCATATGCCTGTTCCACATCAGTTTTTGAAGCAAGATGACGTGCGGCGCGCTGCAGATAGTCAGCCACGGCCCAGTGGAACTTAAGACCTAACTCGTCTTTCACCATATTGGCCACAACAGGTGCTGCACCGCCCAGCTGGGCATGCCCAAAGGCATCACGAGTGCCCTGTTCGGCGAGGAATTTTCCATCCGGCCAATGTGCTCCTTCAGATACAACGATGGTGCAAAAGCCATGTTCTTCAACCTTTGATTTAACCTTTGCCATGAATTTGTCTTTATCAAACTCGACTTCAGGGAACAGGATCACAACCGGAATGCCCTGGTCTTCAACCAGGCCACCAGCAGCGGCGATCCAGCCTGCATGGCGCCCCATCACTTCGATGACAAAAATCTTCGTCGATGTTTTGGCCATAGAACGGACGTCATAGGAAGCCTCAAGTGTAGACACTGCAATATATTTGGCGACTGAACCAAAACCCGGGCAGGTATCAGTTATCGGCAGGTCATTATCTACTGTTTTTGGAACATGAATGGCCTGGATCGGGTAGCCCATTTTCTCAGACAGCTGTGAAATCTTGTAACAGGTGTCTGCTGAATCGCCACCACCGTTATAAAAGAAATAACCGATATCATGTGCCTTGAATACTTCGATCAGGCGCTCATATTCAGCCTTGCTTTCTTCCAGCCCTTTGAGCTTGAAACGGCACGAACCAAAACCGCCAGAAGGTGTGTGACGTAATGCAGCAATATCTGCATCCGATTCCAGTGAAGTGTCAATCAGGTCTTCAGTCAGTGCACCGATGATGCCGTTTCGACCCGCGTAGACTGTACCGATTTTATCGCCGTGTTTACGGGCTGTTTCAATGACGCCACAGGCGGACGCGTTAATAACTGCGGTAACACCGCCAGACTGCGCATAAAATGCATTCTTAGCCATTTTTATAGTTCCTCGTTGATCACCGTTGCCTGAAGCTGCCAGGACGGTGGATTTATTGAAATATGAAATTTTTCAGAAATAATTTGTCGGTGATTTATATACTGCCAGCATGTTGTACTTCGTGGTTTACCTGCACCATAAGAAGCGCAAGCATACACCTGGCCACTTCATCATTTTCTTCTTCTGCCGGGTGTAACTGCACTCGGGGTGTAATAAAAAACGCAGTTCGGATTCTGTAAAATCGGGTATTCTGTTCGGCATAGTAAAACCTCAACCCGTAATTTTGCCCCGAATGCCTTAATCTCGCAACTTTAATACGTAATTTTCAGTGTTACTTGCAGTTGTTTTCGACCGCAGGATGCCCAGGCGGTATAATTTTGAAGATCAATTTATTGCTTAGTTTTCTGGCCGATACACTGGGATACTGTCTTGAAAATACAATATTTACCGTTCCGGAAATTTAAATAATGCGCATTGCATTGCCAGGCCACCCAGGCTCGGAATTTGTCCTGGCCCTGTCGCAAACACTGGGTTTGCCCGTGATCAAACCCACCAATGTACAGGACCCAGTAACTGGAATGCCCTCTGACGACATGGTTATTCGATTAATAACTGAAGAAATCATTAATAACGTCAACATTCATCAGAGCGATAACGGCTTCCTGCTGAAAAGTTACCCGGAAAATGTCACCCATGCACAATCGCTGGACATGGCACTGGCCCGGGTCGCTCAACCACTTGGTGTTGTCTTGATGCTAGATTCAAGAAATCTAGCGCAAAACAGGGAAAACAAAGCTCTTATCAGATATTATCGGAGCCAGAACAAACTTATTATGCTTGAAGAATCTTCCAGCGTTGAAGATATCTGCCGAAAACTTTACTTAGATTATGAGAAAAGAAGGTCTCATGAATATCGTGCAGATAACAGGTAAACCAGATTTAACAAAGGTAAGAACATAATGGATACGCTCGACACCAGCTACCCAGGCACACGCATGCGCCGTATGCGCCGCAACACCTTCAGTCGCGCTCTGATGCGTGAACATACACTGACACCGGCAGACCTGATTCAGCCTGTATTTGTTATCGAGGGTGAGAACCAGTCAGAAGCAGTAGAGTCCATGCCAGGTGTTGAACGCCTCAGCATCAACCGCCTGCTTGCCCTGGCTGAACGCCTGCAGACCCTTGGGGTTCCGGCTATTGCACTGTTCCCGGTTGTAGGCCTGGATAAAAAATCTGACCTGGCAGAAGAAGCATTCAATCCAGACGGGCTCGCGCAACGCGCTGTCAGGGCAATAAAAGATACATTTCCGGAACTGGGGGTTATTACAGATGTAGCGCTTGACCCTTTTACCAGCCACGGCCAAGATGGCCTGATTGATGAAACTGGCTACGTAATGAATGATGAAACTGTCGAAGTACTGGTGAAACAGGCGCTGTCCCATGCCGAAGCCGGCGCAGATGTCGTTGCACCTTCAGACATGATGGATGGCCGAATCGGCGCTATCCGTACAGCACTGGAAGACTCTTCCTATATCCACACGGCCATACTCGCCTACTCGGCGAAATATGCATCCTCCTTTTATGGCCCGTTTCGTGACGCTGTCGGCTCTGCTGCCAATCTCGCAGGCGGCAACAAATACAGCTACCAGATGGATCCTGCAAACAGCGATGAAGCTCTGCGCGAAGTCGGGCTTGATATCGCCGAAGGGGCTGACATGGTGATGGTTAAGCCGGGCATGCCATACCTTGACATCGTGCGCCGGGTAAAACAGCAGTTTGGCGTTCCCACATATGCCTACCAGGTCAGCGGTGAATATGCCATGCTGATGGCTGCAGCGCAGAATGGCTGGCTCGATGAAAAAGCCGTTGTGCTGGAATCGCTGCTGGCATTCAAGCGTGCTGGCGCCGATGGCATTCTGACTTACTTTGCTGAACGTGTCGCTAAATGGCTATAGCATTACGTGTTTGCCGTAGCCCCTATATGAGGTGATAATCCGTTGGCTGGACAGATGGACCTTAAAGACTATTGTTTTCATATGATCTTTAGCAACAAATGCTCATGTTTCCTGTGTGATGGATTGATAAAGATTCGCCTATAATTCACCTCCCTAATTTTATTCTGGTAGATACCCAATGAGCGATACACCCAAACCAACCAATATAAACCTGCACCAGAAATCTCGTGTTCTGGAAATTTCATTCGATGACGGCAACACTTATGAACTCAGTTGCGAATACCTGCGCGTCTACTCGCCATCGGCTGAAGTACGCGGTCACGGCCCCGGTGAAGAAGTCCTGCAATTTGGCAAGAAAGATGTCAATATTACTAATATAGAGCCCATTGGTAGCTATGGAGTTTGCCTGCACTTTGATGACAATCACGATACCGGTATTTACTCCTGGGAATGGCTCGATCATCTTGGCAAAAACCAGCAAGGTCTGTGGGCTGAATATCTCAATAAACTGGAAGCCGCCGGTAAGAAACGCGAAACTGATACAATAATCTAACACCACATCAGACAGCACAGGCTGACCACATGACCAGCGATAATAAACAGCAAGATTCTACTCATTTCGGATACCAGGATGTTCCCGCATCAGAAAAAGCAGGAATGGTAGCCGATGTTTTTCATTCAGTAGCCGGTAAGTACGACATCATGAATGATGCAATGTCGCTGGGCATACATCGTTTGTGGAAACAATTTGCTGTCGCACAGGTCGGAGTAAGGCCCGGGCAGACAGTTCTCGACCTCGCCTGCGGCACCGGTGATCTAACGATGAAAATGTCCCCCCAGGCTGGCCCTGATGGTGTAGTCATTGCTTCTGATATCAATGCCTCAATGCTGCAAAATGGGCGTGATCGCCTGACCGACAAAGGGATTATCAACAACGTTCTCTATGTGCAGTCAGATGCCGAAAAACTTCCGTTCGCAGATAACTCGGTAGATCGCATCACCATTGGCTTCGGACTGAGAAATGTCACTGATCAGAATGCGGCTCTTGCATCGATGCATCGCTGCTTACGGCCGGGTGGCCGGCTCGTAATCCTGGAATTTTCTAAACCAGTGCTGCCGGGACTTGATAAAATCTACGACCTCTATTCATTTAAAATACTGCCACGCCTCGGTAGCATGATTGCCAATGATGAGGCCAGTTACCGATACCTGGCGGAATCTATTCGCAAACATCCGGACCAGGAAACACTTAAAGACATGATGGCGGATGCGGGTTTCGACCGCCCCCATTACCATAATCTCAGCGGCGGAATCGTTGCTGTTCACAAAGGTTACAAGGCGTAAGGCCTGAAATCTGCTTCATGAATGCACTCTCTTTCATCACCCCTTTAGTCAGCGAAATCGGCTGTAGATTATTGCAGTCTGACCCGACTACACTCGATCGACTGGCAGAACTGGACGGCAAGGTTATAGCCCTGGACTTTGAGTCTACCGACGTCACCTTCTACATGTTCCCCACTCCTGCCGGCATACGCTTGCGCAATGAATGGGACGGAGAGGTTGATGTACATATGAAAGGCACACCGTCTGAACTGGCCAAAATGGGCATGGCTAGCAAGTCACCTGTGACTCCAGGCAAAATCAATATAAAAATCGAAGGAGACCTGCATGTTGGCCAGCATTTCAAGAAAATTCTTGATGACATGCAAATCGACTGGGAAGAATTACTGTCACAGCATATTGGTGACATAGCTGCGCACCATGCCTCTCGATTCCTGCGCGGTTTACACAAGAGAGTAAATGAAGTGATCAAAACGACGGCAAACAACGGTAGCGAATTTCTGCGTTTTGAAGCAGGCATGCTTCCTGCCGACTGGCGTGTCAGTGAATTTATCGATGATGTGGATAGTATCCGTGAAGATGTCGACCGGTTGACCATGCGCGTTGAACGCCTGCTCAGAAGCCAGGCCAAGTAAACAAAGCATGTTCAGACAACTGTCACAATTCACCCACCTGCTGCGTATTGTCCGCGTCCTTGCTCACCATAATCTTGATGAATACCTGGCAAATATCGCACCACTGAAACCCTATTTATTTCTCCTGCACATATTTCCGCGTCGAAAAGATGATGCACCGCGAGGGCAACGCTTAAGAGAAGCTTTACAGGAACTGGGTCCTGTTTTTGTCAAGCTGGGACAGATGATGTCAACCAGGCCTGATCTTATTCCTGATGATATTGCCGAAGAACTAAGCCTGCTGCAGGACCAGGTTCCACCCTTCCCGGGTGACCAGGCATTGCTAATTCTCGAACAGGCTTATGAAGAGCCCGTCAGTCATCACCTGGTTGATTTCAACCTGGAACCCCTGGCCTCGGCTTCTGTAGCCCAGGTACATGACGCGCGCCTAAATGATGGCACGGAAGTCATCGTCAAAATATTACGGCCCGGCCTGGAACCCGTGATAGAAAGAGATATCGATCTGCTGTTTATGCTGGCGCGTATGGGTGAAAAATATTCTCCTGATTTCCGTCGGTTACGCGCTGTAGAAGTCATCGATGAGTACAGCAAGACCATCCATGATGAACTTGACCTGATGCGTGAAGCTGCCAATGCCAGCCAGCTGCGACACAACTTCAGCACCTCTCCATTGCTTTATGTACCTGAAGTCTATTTTGACCATACCCGAACCAACGTCATGGTAATGGAAAAAATTCATGGTACAACGGTGACCAAGGTCGACACACTGGTAGAGAAAGGCATCGATCTTCAACAACTCTCACATAGCGGCGTGGAAATTTTCTACACGCAGGTTTTTCGGGATGGTTTTTTCCATGCTGACATGCATCCGGGCAATATCTTCGTGCTTGATGACGGACGTTATGCTGCAGTTGATTTTGGAATTATGGGCACGATATCTGATATCGACAAGCACTTCCTGGCAGAAAATTTTCTTGCCTTCTTCAATCATGATTACCGCCGCGTCGCACAGGCACAGATCGATGCGGGCTGGGTCCCTGAAGGAACCCGGGTTGATGAATTCGAATCTGCCATACGTTCAGTCTGCGAACCAATTTTCGCCAAACCTTTATGTGAAATCTCCTTTGGCCGTGTACTGGTCAGGCTTTTCCGGGTAGCCCGTCGTTTCAATATGGAAATCCAGCCGCAACTGGTACTGCTGGAAAAAACATTACTCTACGTTGAAGGCCTGGGCCGCCAATTGGACCCTCAGCTTAATCTCTGGGATACCGCTAAACCGTATCTTGAACAGTGGGCCCGCCAGGAATATGGACCAAAAGCCTTCATCAAGGAAATGCGGCGGCAGGCACCGATGTGGTGGAAGATGGGTCCACGCATGCCTATGCTGGTAAATAATGTGCTGGAACAGGCAAGTCGAGGTGAGCTTCAGCTGACACAGCCAGATGAAAACCTGAAACAATTACGTGATGAAACGCGCAAGGGACAAAAAAGACTGTTCCATGCCATTGTTGGCAGTGCGCTGCTGATTAGCGCTGCATTACTGGCGGCACTTGATGGTTACAGTCCAATCATGGCAGGCATCGCACCATTGTCGAGCTGGCTACTCGGTGCTCTGGGTGCTTTACTACTGTTTGTTTCCTGGCCTTCTAATCGCAATAAATAGATAGTGTAAATTATATAGAGGAATAATTTTAGAACAGAAATTAAATAGTTAACTGCCAGATCTAAAACTCCTTTTATGCCTTTAACCCTCGCATCCCGCCACCCAAAAAAAGACATCCTGATCAAGATTCTATTGGTGCTATCAACAATACTTCTGTTGATTGGTATCTTCGCCCCAATGATGACGCTGTCAAAATTCGTCTGGATAGAAAGCAGGTTTTCGCTTTTTGCCGGAACCCTCCAGCTGTATACCGATGGCCAGTACCTGCTGTTCATCATATTACTGGTCTTTAGCATTCTGCTACCCGTCGCAAAACTGATACTGCTATTCAGATTCTGGCACTCAGAATCAAGTAATTCACAGCAGCTTGAGCATTTCATGAACTGGCTATCACATTATGGAAAGTGGTCGATGCTTGATGTTTTCGTCGTCGCCCTGCTGCTAGTCATTGTTAAACTGGGTGTACTGGCGACGGTTGAAGTTCACTATGGCATCTATATGTATGCTGCAGCAGGCCTGCTAATTATGCTGTGTACAACAATCATCAACAACATTGCTAAACAGGATCTTGCACAGGACACACAGGCTTAACGCTGGAAAAGAAACAAAGATCATTATCCCGTCCTCCATCAATACCGCACTGCTATCACTGCACACTTATTCATAAATTTTTTATTTCTATGCATAAATTTATTCTTTGACAAAGTCGATATCAAAGAGTATAGGTGAGAATGCGGCTCTATCTAATTAATTTATAGAGTGGGTTTAAGCACGTTATTGACAGTGTTTCTGGAGAACTGGGAGTGAGAAGGCATTACTTCATCAGCGATAATCTTGATGACCTGAACAGGCTAGAGAAGCGTCTGGAAAACAGGGGTGTATTGCACTCGCAAATTCGCGTCCTAAGCAAAGATGATGCAGGGGTAGAAGCGCGTGAGCATCTGCATAATATAAAATCAATTATGAAGTACGATGTTGTCCACGGCACTATGCTTGGAGCTTTAGTTGGCGTTGTACTTGCCATTGCATCATTGACGCTTGGTGAATATACAAACCTCACCAGTACTTACACATGGATGCCGTTCGTTTTTCTTGCTGTCGTTCTTTTTGGATTTAGTACATGGTTCGGTGGCTATCACGGTATCCAGACGCCACATAAGGATTTCAGAAAATTTGAAAGCATTCTGAATGAAGGCAAGCATGTTTTTTATGTTGATATCGATCTGGAGCAGGAACTCATGCTGGAAGAAGTAACCAGCATCTACCCTGAACTGGAAAAAGCCGGTACAGGTTCCTCAGCACCCCGCTGGGTAATAGTCTGGCAGGGCAAGGCGATCGATATTGCTACACATACTTTCCCCTGAAGCTTAAGATTTGTTTTAGCCCTTGCGATTGATTCAATACTAAGAATCATATTAAAAAATATAAATATTTTGACAATCAATTTCATTTTACAGTAATAATATTTAATTTTTATTATTCACTTTCAAAATGAACAGTTATCAGGAATACACAGAAAAAAGCTTCGAGGTAAAACCTTTTTTGCCCTGCAACGGTATACACAATAAAGTATCCTTACGTTATAAATTCAGATCATAACGAAGAGCATTTTTAGATGAGCAAACATATAGGCATTCTCACCGCCGGTGGTGATAGCCCTGGCCTGAACGCCGCAATACGAGGCGTCGGCAAGGCTGCACAGGGCAACTATGGCATGCGTATCATCGGTTTCAGTGATGGCTTTCGTGGCCTGATGGAGAACAGAACCATCAGCCTGGAGGGCAACGTATTATCCGGGATATTAACAGTCGGCGGCACCATTCTCGGTACCAGCCGTGACAAACCGAATAAGATGAAGATCGGTGGAAAAACAATGGACATGACAGATTCCATTGTGGAGACCTATGAGGCCAACCACCTCGATGCGCTGGTCTGTCTCGGCGGGGGAGGTACACAAAAAAATGCCTTATTACTAAAACAGAAAGGCCTCAATATTATTACCATGCCGAAGACTATAGATAATGATGTAGCGATGACAGATACCACCTTCGGTTTCGATACAGCACTGGGAATCGCTACCGATGCTATTGACCGCCTGCACAGTACCGCACACAGCCATCACCGAATCATAGTAGTAGAAATAATGGGTCACCGGGCAGGCTGGCTGGCTCTGGGATCAGGCATTGCCGGCGGTGCAGACGTCATTTTACTGCCTGAAATTCCATATAAGCTTGAAACCGTTGCCGATGCCATCACACATCGGGTCAAGAGCGGCAAGAAATTTAGCATTGTAGCGGTTGCAGAAGGTGCTATGTCTACAGATGAGGCACAGTTGGTAAGAGGACTGGAAAAAAAGATTTCCGTTGCAGCGTCTACTGATGACAGGAAAGCACGCAAGCACGCTAAGCAGAAGCTTCGTGAACTTGAAGCTAACCGCAGTGACCATACCTTGAAACTGGCACATCAACTGGAACAGTTAACAGGGCTTGAATCGCGCCCCAGTATCCTTGGTCATCTTCAACGTGGTGGCACACCGTCGGCCGCAGACAGAATACTTGCAACTAGACTGGGTACAGCCTGTGCCAGCCTGATAAACGATGGCGTCAGTGGCGTCATGGTTGCTGCCCATGGTGAAAATGCTGTACCAGTGCCGCTGGAAGAAGTAGCTGGAAAAAAGAAGCTGGTACCGTTCGATCACCCGTGGATAGAAAGCGCCAGACTCGTCGGCGCTTCCTTCGGCGACTGAGTTATTATCAGCAGATCCAGGTCACTGTTAAGTAACAACAACAGAACAGCCGCTCTTTTGCAATTGTAAGCCGCTGCAATCTGCTAACGCTGCAGACCTTCTTCAACCTCATTGCGAATTTTGTCACCTGCGAGCAACTGAATCAGCAGTAATGAAAAGTCCATTGCCGTTCCCGGGCCCCGTGAAGTAATGACATTATTATCAACAACTACTTCCTCTCCGGTATTGTGCATTCCTTCAACAGTGATTCCAGACAAGGATCCTGGATAAGATGTGATTTCTTTATTAGCGAGCAGACCTGCACTAGCCAGCACTTTTGGGGCGGCGCAGATTGCTGCTATATATTTGCCTTTAACTGACATTTGCTGAAGAAGGTCATGAATATGATCGTCGCTGTTTAAATTATCAGCGCCAGGCAAACCACCGGGAAGAACTAACATGTCATAGTCAGAATTCACGGCACTTGAGAGCAGGGTGTCAGGCACGATACGGGTTCCCCGGCTGCCAGTTATTGGCCCTTTCTCCAGGCCTGCTACGGTGACATCAATCTGAGCCCGCCGCAGCAGGTCAATGATAGTAACAGCTTCAAGTTCCTCGAAACCTGGAGCCAGTGGTACGAGTACCTTCTTCATTGCTTCATCTACGCTGACTTATCTAATCTGTCTGACAATATTAACACCCTTGAGAAGGTTTAGTGCCTCGTTAAGCTGATAGTCATCCTTGATATTTTTCTCATCTGTTTTTTCCTTTGTCTTACCGGATTTATCATTTTTATCCGCCTCATCAGCTTTATCACCATTGCCATTTTCCAGGTGGTCGCGTAAATCAGCCTCACGCAGACGCTCTACTGCCGCATCTTCCTTTTTGCTGACTTCCAGCTGCTCTACTTCAATATCCGGCTCAATTCCTTCAGCCTGTATTGAACGGCCAGACGGAGTGAAATAGCGTGCAGTAGTGATCTTAAGCGCTGCGCCATTATTCATCGGCATTATCGTCTGTACAGATCCTTTGCCAAATGTCTTGGTACCCATAATAATGGCACGCTTATGATCCTGTAATGCGCCGGCAACAATTTCAGATGCAGAGGCAGAACCGCCATTAACCAGGACAACTATAGGAGCACTTTTTAACAGGTCATTCGGTGAAGCATTGAAAGTCAGTAATGAGTCTTTCACCCTGCCTTCTGTATAGACAATTTTCCCCTTACTGACAAATGCATCAGCAACAGACACCGAGGCGTTAAGAACACCGCCGGGATTATTTCGTAGGTCAAGTACCAACCCTTTTAACTCACCACCATTTTCTTTCTTTAGTTCGGATAACTGCTTGCGCATACTGGTACCAGTCGCAGACTGAAACTGACTTATGCGGATATAGCCGTATCCAGGATCCAGGGTCCTGCTGCGAACACTCTTGATGCGTATGATATCGCGGGTGATGGTAATTTTTAGTGGCCCCTCTTCGCCCTCACGAACAACTGTCAATAATATATCCGTACCAGGTTCACCACGCATGATCTTGACAGCTTCGTTTAGCGTCATCCCCTTTACCGGTGTGTCATCAAGCCGGACGATTACATCGCCAGCCTTAATGCCTGCTCGCTCCGCTGGCGTATCATCAATGGGTGAAATAACTTTTACAAAGCCGTTTTCCATTGAAACTTCGATACCAAGACCACCGAACTTGCCATCGGTGCCAATGCGCATTTCTTTGAATTCCTCAGAATCCAGGTATGCTGAATGCGGATCCAGTCCGGACAACATTCCTTTTATGGCATATTCCAGCAGATCCTTGTCTTCGACAGACTCGACATAATCTGATTTTACCCGGCCGAAAACTTCAGTGAATGCTCTCAATTCTTCAAGCGGCAGTGGAGATGCTGCTGTCGTCTTTTCGTTGCCGGCGAACACTGAGCTGTATATCGTCATGCCTGCACCCAGAGCTAGCCCCAGTGCAAACACTACAGCCACACGTCTTTTTTCTGTCATTCCAGTCTCCAGTAATTCCTGATCTTTATTCGACCATCTCTTGGTTAGTCAGTTCCCTGATGATGCCGACAACTGTTGGTAGGGAAGCAATCTGTCTGCATGATATCAATTCATCCTGTTTAAATGTACGCATTTATCGAGAAATCAAGCGTATTGCGTATCTTATCAGCGCCGAGTCCAAAGCAAAGGGTTCTGTGGCTTACCCTTGTAACGTATCTCAAAATACAGTGATGGACTGCTGCTGCCACCACTCTTGCCCATGGTTGCAATAGTCTGTCCAGTGCCCACCCAGTCACCTTCTTCCACCAGTATAGACTCATTCTGCCCATACAGACTTAAATATGAATCGCCATGATCAATTATTAATAATAGCCCGAAACCACGCATCCAGTCAGCATAAACCACACGCCCCGCATAGACTGCATGGATATCGCTTCCAAGCTGCCCTGCCAGCACTACTCCCTTCCAACGTAAGTTACCGATTTTACGCTGAGAGCCAAAGCGCACTATAACTTTCGCATCGACAGGCATTTGCAGGCTTCCCTTCAGTGATCTAAAACTGGTTGTAGTTTTCTCTTCTTCGAGAAGCTCGTCGAGAATTTCCTGAAGCTTTTCAATCAAACGCAACAATTCCTGTTCGTCATTTTGCATACGCTGAATCTGCTGCTCATTGCTTGCCAGCTCACCACGTAATAGGTTCACTGCCTTTTTCTGCTCCTGGTAGGCGATATTCAGGCTCTGCCAGCGCTGGCGCTCAAGATCAATCAGATTTTTTAGTTCGTCTGAACGCCCCATTATCGATAATTCAAGAGAACTTAAGAGTTCAAGGTGCTGGTTAATTTTGTTAATAGTCCTGACTCGGCTTTCTGTAAGGTAGCGATAGTAGACCAGCATACGGGAAACCACAGCTGGATCCTGCTGGTTCATAATCAGCTTGATATACTCTTCGTGACCGCTTATGTAGGCTGATCTCAGCTGTTGCGCGAGGACCAACTGCTCAACTTCCAGGCCGGTCAGGGTAGCTGATCTTTTTTCCTTTAAACCAGACAACTCTTTATTGACATCTTGTTTTCGAATATCCAGGTTACGTAATTTATTGTTGATTGCGTTTATTCGTAGATCAACATCTTTTAGCACTGTATCTTCTTTCTTGAGTTTTGACTGTCTTTCGTGCATCTCCTCCTGCAAGGAGGCAATCTTTTGCTTTATGTTGGCAAGCTCAGCCATTTTTTCTTCAACTTTCTTATCATCAGCGAAAAGAGATAATGAAGAAAATAGCAATAAAAATAGCAAAACTATGAAAAAAAAGCTGAATTTTGGGCTTATAGGCAAAAAGATTCGCATTCCACTAATTATTTCTCTATAACTATCTGTTAATATAGTAATGTGTTATCAAAGCAGTTGAAAAAATGCTAAAGAGCCTAATTTTAGAATCTAAAACTCCACGAGAAAGAAGCTGTATGAATGATAAAGCAGAATACAATGAGATGATAATTCAGAATGATGAAGATATTGATATTGCATCTCGCGCATTAAAGGCAATGGCACATCCTCTCCGCCTCAAAATACTCTGTATTCTTGGCACTACTCAAGGCAGCAACCTTGAAATCAGCGTTCAGGATTTAGTGGAACGTGTAGGTACATCACAGAGTAATATATCTCAACACCTCTCAATTCTTAGGGACAAACACATCCTGGTATCACGAAAAGATGCGAATAAAGTCTATTACCGCATTGGTGAAGAAAATATTCTACACCTGATCGAAGCAATGCAAGATGCATTCTGTAGCAAAGGCTAGTTAAATAATACTGCATCACCACCAAAAGCGCCGTAAAACAGGCTCGCATAAACAGTTATTTTCAGAGTAAAATCTTCTTTTTTGGGCACCTGATCAGTTTTTGCACCTGGCCAGGTCAGACCATATAACTCCTTTTTACGGTAACCAAATGGAATTTATTGCACAAAACTGGGTTCTCATAGCAGGTATATTCGTTGTTTTATTTTTGCTAGTCTCTGAGCCACTTCGTATGAAGATCAGTGGCATAGAAGCAGCGAATGTATTTGACGCTGTATCCCTGTCCAACCACGAGTCTGCCATTTTTGTCGATGTGCGCGAAGCCAAGGAAATGGCTACCGGCGTCATCAGCGGGGCCTATCGTGTACCACTTTCAAACTTTGAAAAGAATTCAACTCAACTCGACAAATTTAAAGAAAAACCGGTCATTGTCTACTGCCGCTCCGGCAACAGGTCCATAGGCGCTGCTGGAAAGCTGCGGAAAAAGGGCTTTAATCGTGTCTATTCTCTGACAGGAGGCATCCTCGCCTGGCAGAAAGAAAATCTACCACTGGAAGCCTGAATATGGCAAGGGTACGCATGTACTGCACCCGCTTCTGTCCATATTGCATCATGGCAATACGCCTGCTGAACAAAAAAGGACAGGAAATAGAAAAGATATATGTTGATAATGATCCATCTCTTCGACAACAAATGGTCAAGGAGAGCAGCGGCAGAACTACCGTTCCACAAATCTTCATTAATGGCGCACATATCGGTGGTTACACAGATATGGCACAGCTAGACTATAATGATTCCCTCGATAGCCTGCTTGAAAACTGATAAGACTTATAGAATCTTTGCCTAATTTGGACTTTCAGCAGCAGATAACAGAGAATACCAAGCCGTATTCGACCTTACACAGCCAGGAACAAAATGAGTGAGCAAACTGAAATAAGTTTTAATCTGAAAAAAGTATATGTAAAAGATATTTCCTTTGAATCCCCTTTGAGCCCACAAATATTTCTCAATGAGCAGGCTCCCGAAGTTGATATACAAATGAATATCACAAACAGCTCGCTTGAGGAGAGTGATCTGTACGAGGTGGTGCTTACGATCACGGTTACGGCAAAGGGCGCCGAAAGCAATTTTTTCCTTTGCGAAGTACAGCAGGCTGGCCTGTTTGAAGTAACTGGTGCTACAGATCAGCTGCCCATGGTACTTGAAATTGCCTGCCCGAATATCCTCCTGCCATTTGTCAGAGAAGCCATTGCTGACCTGGTTGGCAAAGGGGGCTTCCCCCAGCTGCTGATTAATCCGATCAATTTCGAAGCCCTTTATCATCAGAAAATAATGTCCCAGCAATCAGGTCAGAAACCCAACTAAAATCTCATAATGACCAGCACAGCTGACAATTCACCTGTTGCGGTTATCGGAGCCGGGTCATGGGGCACCGCGCTGGCAATGCATATCGCCAGCGGCGGACGAAAAGTCTACCTGTGGGGACATATAGTAGAGGAAATGCAGGCTTTGTCTGCTGACCGCAGCAACGAACAATTCCTCCCGGGTCTGCCTTTCCCTGACTCATTGGAAGTTCTAATCGACCTGAAAGAACTTCCCTCGATATGCAGAAATTTTCTTGTTGTTGTCCCAAGTCATGCTTTTCGGCAGGTATTACGAACATTACTTCTATTGCCTGTAAAGCCAGCAGTTATTGCCTGGGGAACCAAGGGGCTGGAAAAGGGCACCAGCCTGTTAATGAGTAACATCGCAGACGAGGAACTCCCGACTGATATCCAGACATCAGCTATTTCCGGTCCATCATTTGCGGGTGAAGTAGCCCGTGGCCTTCCCACAGCAATCACCGTCGCCTCCAGTAATAGTGCTACTGCCACCGAAGTTGCCTCCTGGCTGCATCATGATCAGTTTCGCGCCTACACACAGGAAGACATCATTGGTGTTCAGATCGGTGGTGCCCTGAAGAATGTTATGGCCATTGCTGCAGGCATAAGCGACGGATTAGGTTTTGGTGCGAATGCCCGTGCTGCCCTGATCACACGAGGGCTTGCAGAAATCACCCGTCTTGGTATCAGAGCAGGTGGGCAGATGGAGACCTTTATGGGACTCGCAGGCATGGGTGACCTGGTATTAACTTGTACAGATAACCAGTCACGCAATCGGCGCGTCGGTCTCGGCCTTGGAGAAGGGGCCTCTCTCGAGCAAACTCTGAAGAAGATAGGACAGGAAGCCGAAGGTGTTCAGTCTGCAGCTGCGGCATGGGAGCTGTCACAGAAGCTTGATGTGGCCATGCCCATCACTGAACAGGTGTATAACGTATTATACAATGGCCTGCCCGCGCTGGAGGCAGTACAAAATTTACTACACCGTGACCCGAAGCACGAATAACTTAGCTGTTGTCACAGTCCAGGCTAATTATTTTACATTGAGCAGCCCTTACAAGCTGTTCCACAGGTCACACCTAAAGTAACTCTTACCACCCATGCTCCATATTGCGCTCTACGAACCTCGCATTGCACCCAATACCGGCAACATCATTCGTTTGACTGCGAATAATGGCTGCAAGTTACACCTGATAGAACCATTGGGTTTTGAGCTTGAAAATAAACAGTTGCGTCGCGCCGGGCTGGACTATCATGATTTAACCAACGTTACCCTGCATGCCAACTTCGAAGAGTTTCTCACCACTATCGATGGAAAAAGAATTTTTGCCTGCACGACCAGGGGAGGTGCCAGGTATGATCAGGTTGACTATCAAATAGATGACGTACTTCTTTTTGGATCTGAAACCAGCGGTTTACCGGATACCATTCATCAGCGCCTGGGACCTGACCAGGCCATAAGAATTCCAATGCAGGCCGATAACCGCAGCCTCAACCTCTCGAATGCCGTAGCCATTGTAAGTTATGAGGCCTGGCGACAGCTTGGCTTTACTGGAGGGCAATGAAGCAACGCTGGCATTCCGAACTTCCTGCTGAGCACCCACACTCAGGTCCATCGTAACTCTTTCCTCTTGAAACTTGAAACTTCCAGTACAATCCTTAATTTGACTTCTTAACAAACTTCGTCAAGATCACTATCTGCTGACCGTTTACCCGTCCTTCGATATGCTCTGGTTTCTCAGGGACTAAAGAAATTCCGCGCACAGCGGTCCCTCGCTTTGCTGTAAAGTTAGCACCTTTCACATTCAGGTCTTTTATCAGGGTAACTGTATCACCTGCTGCGAGAACTGCACCATTGCTATCGACATGCTTACTGACATCAGCATCACTGGCCCCATTACTGGTTGCTTGCGCCCAGGTCAGAGTTTGATCATCCAGATAAAGCATATCCAGCAGGTCCTGTGACCAGCCTTCTGAACTCAGATGCGACAACAGACGCCAGGCCATGACCTGTACAGCAGGTATCTGGGCCGACATACTGTCTTTAAGACAGCGCCAGTGATTTACATCAATTTTTTCTGGTACTTCTACTTGCTCCCGACAGACCTCACAAATCAGCACGCTTTGGTCTGCACTGCCATTTGAGTCCGGCGGAACTTCATACACATAGAGGCCTTCCTCAGCCGCGCATAGTTCACACTTAGAGTTACTGCGTGCAAGTAATTCATTTATTTTTTCATCGTGTCTATGCTGCTTAAGTGAAATGTCGAACATACTTAATTAGGATAATAAAACATGTAAAACAGATATATAATGGAAGAGTTTTAATCGACAATTTCAGAAACAATCATGACTGCAATGCTTTCATGCATGCTGCATTAGCACAAACATAAATAATATACAGAACAACATCAGAAATGGAAGCTAAATGAACA
>JARFQI010000188.1 GCA_029287855.1 Arenicellales bacterium
TTTAGTTGCTAGTGCAGTGTTATTAAGTTATTTATATATCCAGAAGAAATAAAAGGGAAAAGGATTATTATGACCAACGAAAAAGAGACCAAGGTTGACGAAATCACTTATGACGAACAGGAGTACCTGGAACGTACTGCACTGCTTGGGCTGGAGTATGTGCTTGCAGATTTTGCCCGTGAGTTTCAGACAGCTACACGTCGTTGGGAGAGGATAGCCTGGCCTGCAATGGTCGTTTTTGCGCTGCTGGCTATTTCCGGATTCTGGCTGATTTACAGCATTACTGAAGACATGCACAAGATGTCAGATAATATCGACCCTCTGATGTCACAGCACCTGGGAGAAATGTCATGGAATATTGCAATGTTGAGTCAAAGTATCAAGCATATGGATGCAAATATTACTGGATTGAGGACAGATATATCGGAAATGAACGACCACATGGCGAATATGGAGAATTCAATTGGTGTTATGCAGCCCGATATTGCAAAGATGTCAGCTAACATTTCCATGATGAGCCAGTCTGTTCACGCAATGACGTGGAATACCGGTGTGATGTCACAAGACATGGGTAGACTGAATAGAAGTATCGGCAAGCCAATGCGATTTATGAATAATTTTCTACCCTGAGGCATCGGGTACAGTTTAGTTATTTTCCCCGTATAACTGTATGACACCATCGCTTCAGAATATCACGAAGAAGTGTATCCTGCTTGTCGCTGCGCTGTTGCTGAATGCCTGTGCAAGCTCACCTGTAATACGTGTTAACACCGATAAAAATGCTGACTTTTCAGCCTACCATACGTATGGGTTCATCGACCCGCTTGGAACAGACAAGGCCGGCTACACCACACTGATAACAAAATATCTCAAACAAGCTGTCAGCCAGGAGCTTGAAAAACGTGGGTATGTGTTTTCCACCAAACCAGACCTGCTGGTCAACTTTTATACTCGTCTTGAGAACAGGACCTATTTAATGGCAGCGCCTACACCGGTCTACTACGGCGGCTATTATGATTACCGGTTTGGGGCCTACGCTCCTTTTCCACGTTACGTCTATCGTCCCTATAGTTACAGTTACCAGGAAGGGACAGTTAATGTCGATATCGTTGATGCCGGGAAAAATCAGATGGTATGGGAAGGTATTGCCATGAATGAGGTTGATTCTAAAGATCTGGATAATCCACAGCAGGCATTCAGCAAAGCTATTTCAGCAATCTTCTCCAGCTATCCTTATCGGGCAGGTAGTGCTATCCCTGTAACCGGCAATAAATAATAGTTAGTCATTTTAGATGTCCGGGCAGCCGCTTTTCTGCCATTTCTCAGGCAGTGTTTTTAATATGACGATTGATATTTTTGTAATTTCGATATAACCACCGTCCTTCAAATACTTCAGCACTCGGCTGACCATTTCGCGAGAAGCACCAATCTTATTGGCGAGATCTTTTTGAGTTGGTTTTGGTTCCACGATGTTGATGCCGTTATCTACTCTCGACAATGTTTGCAACGTTAAAGTGAGCCTGCTGTAGACATCCATCAAAGCCAGCTGGCGCTGTGAATCTGTGGCATCGCGTAAACACGAAGCAAGCACCTGCAGCAGATTGATGGCGATTTCTGGATTGCTCTGCAGACACTGCATAAAATCTTTCGATTTGATGACGGAGAGAGTGCAGTCGCAGAGTGTGATTGCCGAGGCGGAACGGGGTTTTTGATCCAGTACTGCAAGCTCGCCAAAATAATCTCCTGGACCAAGGGCTCTTAACAGCATCTCTTTCCCTTCGTCATCACTGATGTAGATTTTAACCTTTCCCTGATTGACGATGTAGAGCGAGTCAGATTGTTCGCCTTCTGTAATAATGATGCTGTTCTTTTTATATTGATGTAGCTGAATTTGATTTGATAGCAGCTGTAGATTTTCATGCTGCATATTCGAAAACAGGGGTATTGTTGTCAGTGCAGTTGTCATTTCAATCCATTGAGTGAATAGCCTGGCAGCTCTGGTTTACTTGTAGATAAACGCAAAAATACACTCATCTAAATATGAATGTAGTTCTTGCCGATGTAAATGAATTCGATATAAGCTACTTTTAGCATATTAAAACAGGTAGATAAAAATAATAACAGATTAATATTATATCTATACTAATAACTGGTATTACGGAGCTAACAGCCGAGTGAAGAACTATAGTACCCCTGTAAAACGGCTTTTTTATCATCTATTACTCATCTCTCTATATTGGCATTCACCATTGTCTATCGCTGAGCAGGCGACTATCCATCGGGATGACTGGTACCTGTCCCAGGCGGATAACAGAGCGACAATTCAGATGTCTGGTCATTCCACGGAAGCAGGTGCCATTGCCTACATTAACGAAGCGGGCTTGACTGGTGAGATTGGTTATTACCAGATGCAATACAAAAACAAGCCCTGGTTTGCGGTTACCTATGGGAGCTATAGCTCACTTGATGATGCTCGCAGTCAACTTGGCTCGTTGCCTGATAATTTGCAGAACCATGCTCCCTGGCCACGTACTTTTGAAGCCATTAAGTCATTGATAGAAGTCGCTATAGTGGCCACTGACGAGGCAGGCATAAGTGCCGGAATGGAACAGAAAGATGATGCTTCAGTAAATCATGACACATCTCTGGATGCCAGCTGGGAAGAAGGGCAGGCCGCCTACGATAATGGTGATTTTGCCGTAGCATTTAAGATATGGAATACCCTGGCTAAAAAGGGTGATCCGCTGTCCCAGTTTAACCTTGGAGTGATGTATAGCCGTGGCGAAGGCATAAGTAAAAATGACATGCGTGCGCTTGAATGGTATACGCGATCAGCTGAGCAGGGTTACGCACCGGCACAGTTCAATCTTGGTGCCATGTATATCGAAGACAGCCCCATCGATGCAGATCAGGAAAAGGCTGCCGTATGGTGGCAACTGGCGGCAGAGCAGGAGTTTGTGCCGGCGCAGTTTAACCTGGCCAGTCTGTATTGCCGGGGAATTGGTGTCAGCCGTGATCAGGATCAATGCAAGTTCTGGTATGGGCAAGCTGCATCAAATGGAGACGCCCAGGCACAAATAATACTCGACAGTATTTTAGCCAGTGAAAATGCTCTGAAAGCTGATGAAGAAACGGAAAAGGTTGCAGAAACAGAGGTCGATGCATCAGAAGATCCTTCTATGCAAGAAAAATTAAATGATGTAAAGCTTAGCAGCAGTCAGGATCTAAAACCCGCAGTTCGCCAGCTCAGCTCAGAAGAAAGGAGAATGTTGAGAAAGGCCCAGGCGGCATTTACACGCAGCAATTATATGAGAGCCCATGACATCTGGCTGCCGCTTGCTGAAAGCGGCATCGCAGAGGCGCAATACAGCCTGGGTTTTCTCTACCAGAGCGGCTGGGGTCCCGAACGTGACCTGCTGCAGGCAGAAGCATGGTATACCAGCGCCGCTGAGCAAAACGAGGCACGTGCACAGTTCAACCTTGGCATACTGTTGCTTAATGGTGAAGATAATGTCGAAAAAGACACTGAAACCGGAATACTCTGGCTAACCCGATCTGCAGATGCTAACAATACCCGGGCAAAAGAATTCCTGATTGATGTTTACAGGAATGGTAAATACGGTATTCAGCCGTCTAAGGAAAAAGTCGAGTACTGGAAGTCGCGTTAAATTTAATATTCATCAAGCTTACCGCTTTATTAAGCTTTCTGTGAGATTGCGAGTTCTTTTCTATACGTGCTTGCGCACTGCTTCGTGTTTCGCCCCTTATCGGCGAGACTCTTTTCTTTGAGTGGCCAAAGAAAAGATACCAAAAGAAAGGCCATCCTGCCGTGTTTGGCCTGCGGCGTCTCTGTGCGCTTCAGCTTACAGCAGGCGCTGCGGAACTCGCTGCGCTCAGACAGTCCTCGCGCTAATCCGCTCTATGCTTGCAGTGCTCGACCACACAACCGTCATACCGGCGCATGCCAGTATCCAGAATCTTTAAAGAATGGATTCCGGCTAGACGCATGCCGGAATGACGTAAGTGAGAGTGTTTTGACTTAAGCCTTTGATCCTTAGTCTTTTGTCCTTCGTCCTTGATCGTCAACCCCCCGTTCAGGCTCGCCGAGAAGCACAGGATGGGTCGGGGATTTCGGGATGCGTCTGTCTGAGCGCAGCGAGTTCAGCATCCCGCCTGTTCATTCGAGCATCGCAGGG
>JARFQI010000005.1 GCA_029287855.1 Arenicellales bacterium
TATGCTCAGGCAAGTGACTTGCTGGCGATCTCAAACACATCACGGGACAGGTCTTTATTTGAAAGGATCTTCTCCAGTGCCTGCTTCATCAATGCCTGGCGATCGCTGTCCATGCGTTTCCAGCGGGTCAGTGGAGACAGCAGCCTGGCAGCAATCTGCGGGTTGAGTGCATCAATACGGGAAACATATTCGGTCAGAAATTCGTAGCCGCTACCGTTGGCGGCATGAAACTGGGCTTGATTTGCTGTGCAGAAAGTCCCAATCAAAGCACGCACCTTGTTTGGGTTTTTGATGTCGAAGGCCTGGTGGCTGGTCAGCGCGCGGACCCGGTCGAGTGTTCCCGGCAGGTGTGACATCGCCTGTACAGACAACCATTTATTGACTACCAGTACATCGTTTGACCATCGCTTATAAAAGTCATCCAGTGCCTGTCTGCATTGATCGCAATCACGGTTCGACAGCGCAATCAGGGCACTCAGGCTATCCGTCATGTTGTTTGCCTGCTGATAGTGTTGCAGGCAGAGCTGAACATTGCGGGGGTCAGGCAGTTCCATCAGGTATGCCAACGACAGATTTTTTAATCGGCGCTGGGCTACATCAGCAGCATTAAAATCATAACTGGACCGGGTTTTCGTGCCTTCAAAAATCTGAATGAATTGGGGTTCCAGGCTGGCTGCCAGGAGTTTGATGAATTTCCTGCGCGCATAGTGGATACCATCGATATCTACGGTTTGCATATTATCTGCGAGATAGCTTTCGCCTGGCACAGTGAAAATTTCTGCAATCAGTGCTGGATCAAGTTCGGTGTTTGTCAGAACGCCAGAAAAAGCACTGAAGAGCTGCCCGGGAACCGGGTGGTCTCTATCAGCAATCAATGCCTGCATCTGTCCCATGGCCAGCTGCTGGCCGGCTTCCCAGCGGTTGAATGGGTCTTTGTCATGCTGCAGCAGGAAACTAAGTTCATCAACAGAGCGAGAACAGGAAATGCGAACAGGTGCAGAGAAGTCTCTCAGCAGGGAAAGAACGGGAGCAGTATCTGTTGTGCTGATTCGAAAAGTCTCTTCTGTTTTACGCAGTTCCAGTGTTCTTGTTCCTGCCATCGGTGCTGAATTTTCATCGGTGAACTGAACAGGCAGATCATTGCCATTTTGATCCAGGCAGGCAATAGAAAAGGGCATATGCAAAGGCTGCTTGTCAGTCTGCCCCGGCGTATCAGGTGTGTGCTGATGTATTGTCAGCAGCAGTTCTTTGTTGTTCTCATCGAACTCTGTGCTGATAGTTAGCTCTGGAGTACCTGCCTGGCTGTACCAGAGGCGGAACTGAGTGAGATCTTTTTTGCTGGCATCTTCCATCGCCCTGACAAAATCATCCGTTGTCACAGCTTCGCCATCATGACGCTGGAAATACAGGTCCATACCCCGTCGGAACGCTTCTGCTCCGATCAGTGTGTGCATCATACGAATCACTTCTGCACCTTTCCTGTAAATGGTGGAGGTGTAGAAATTGCTGATTTCTATATAATTATCGGGTCTTACCGGGTGTGCTGTCGGGCCATCATCTTCCGGGAACTGGTGCCCTCTAAGGACGCGGACTTCTTCAATGCGTTTGACTGCCCGTGAGTTAAGATCAGCACTGAATTCCTGGTCGCGGAATACCGTCAGGCCTTCTTTTAAACTCAGCTGAAACCAGTCACGGCAGGTGACGCGGTTACCCGTCCAGTTATGAAAATATTCATGGCCCACGATTGACTGTATTCTGTCGTAGTCAGCATCAGTTGCGGTATCGGGCCTGGCCAGGACACAGGCTGTGTTGAAAACATTCAGCCCCTTGTTCTCCATCGCACCCATATTGAAATCATCGACCGCAACGATCATAAAGCAGTCAAGGTCATATTCGAGACCAAACACCTCTTCATCCCATTGCATTGCCTGCTTCAGCGAGCGCATAGCGTGGCCGGTTTTACTGCTGTTATGTGGCTCAGTGTAGAGTTTCAGTGCAACGTCTCGCCCTGACGTTGTGCGGTAGCTGTCTTCCAGTACTGTTAAAGGGCCTGCAACCAGAGCAAACAGGTAGCTGGGCTTGGGAAAAGGGTCTTCCCAGTAGGCCCAGTGGCGATTGCCGTCGCTATCACCGCTGTCAACAAGGTTGCCGTTTGACAGCAGGACTGGATAGCTAGCCTTATCAGCGGTAATGCGGGTACTGAAGCGTGCCATGATGTCCGGCCGGTCAGGAAAATAGGTTATACGACGGAAGCCCTCGGCCTCGCATTGTGTGCAATACATGCTGCCGGATTTATACAGGCCTTCCAGTTTTGTGTTTAACTCGGGCTTGATGATGCAGACGATCTCAAGCGCGAACTGATCAGGCAGTGATGTCAGTGTCAGTGTTTCATCGGTCAACAGCAGGCCAGTGATTTCACGTGCCACGTTGTTTATGTTGACTGAAACCAGTTCAAGTTCCTGGCCATCGAGCACCAGGGAGGCTGACTCAGGTACACCATCGCGGCGGCGGACCTGCATAATAGATCGAACTTTCGTCTGGCCGTCATGCAGGTCGAATTCAAGATCAACCGTGTCTATCAAATAATCCGGTTTTCGATAGTCTTTCAGATATATTGCCGAAGGAGTGGCGTCGCGCATGAGGATCTTCCTGTCAAAGGGAGAAGTATTTCACTTTCTGAAGTGGATGTGTACCGACAGTCTTTGTGGTGAAACTAATATTTGGAAAAGAGGTCGTGACTGCAAAGCTGAAAATGTGACGAACACTGATAATGATCAGCACACATTACAGTATGTGAAGACAACAGGATTTCCTGGTATAGGTATAATCTTTCCGGGACTTTTCAGTCAACTATGGTGTTCTACAGTTCCTGAAATCCCGGAGCTCACTGCAGTCAGCTATGATTTACTTTTCAGTCTTGGGTACGCGTGATGCTTTCTTGCGTTCATGTTCCACCAGTAGTTTTTTACGGATACGTATACTTTCCGGTGTCACTTCAACCAGTTCATCATCGTTGATGAATTCCAGTGCCTGCTCTAAAGTCAGTTTAATTGGTGGTACAAGGTCAATTGCTTCATCAGTACCCGAAGCACGGACGTTTGTCAGCTGCTTACCTTTTAGTGGATTGACGACAAGGTCGTTAGAACGCGAGTGGATACCAATAATTCTGCCTTCATAAACCTCTTCGCCCGGGCCAATAAACAATCGGCCACGCTCCTGCAGGTTGAATAGTGAAAAGCCGAGGCTCTTGCCAGTGCCGTTGGCAATCAGTACACCATTCATACGTTGACCAATCTCACCTGGCTTCGTTTTTCCGTAATGGTCGAAGACATGATGCATAAGCCCGGTGCCCTGGGTTGATGTCAGGAACTCAGTGCGGAAACCGATCAGCCCGCGAGCGGGAATAATGTAATCGAGCCTGACGCGGCCCCGTCCATCGGGCTGCATGTCTGCCAGCTCACCTTTGCGCTCACCCAGCTTCTCCATCACCGTGCCCTGGTGTGCATCTTCAACATCGACGGTGAGCATTTCATAGGGTTCATGAATTTCGCCATCGACCTCATGGGTGATAACTTCCGGTCGCGAGACGCCTAGCTCAAAGCCTTCCCGCCGCATATTTTCAATCAATACAGACAGGTGCAATTCACCACGTCCGGAGATGCGAAATTTATCCGGATCCTTGGTGTCTTCGACGCGTAGAGCAACATTGTGCAACAGCTCGCGCTGCAGGCGGTCACGAATCTGTCGTGAGGTGACGAATTTCCCTTCCTTGCCGGCAAACGGTGAATTGTTGACGAGGAAGAACATGCTCACGGTGGGTTCATCAACACTCAGCGGAGTCAGCGCCTCGACATTATCAGGGTCACACAGGGTATCCGAAATATGTAATTCATCCATGCCGCTGAAAGCAATAATATCGCCAGCCAGGGCTTCTTCCTGTTCGATGCGTTCGAGGCCATGCAGACCCATGATTTGCAGCACACGGCCGCTGCGCTGCTTGCCTTCGATATCGATGACTTTGACCGGTGTATTGGTCTTAATTCTTCCACGTGATACGCGCCCGATACCGATAATTCCCTTGTAGGAGTCGTAATCCAGAGCAGAAACCTGAAGCTGCAACGGTCCGTTAACATCGACATCCGGCTCTTTGACATGTTCGATGATCATTTCGAACAGGTCATTCATATTATCGCTGGGCATATCCGGATCAAGCGTGGCAAAGCCATTGATGGCTGACGCATAGACTATTGGGAAATCGAGCTGTTCATCAGTGCCGCCAAGACGGTCAAACAGATCAAAGGTCTGATCAACTACCCAGTCAGGGCGTGCTCCATCACGGTCTATCTTATTAACAACCACAATGGGTTTAAAGCCCATGTTAAAGGCTTTCTGTGTAACAAATCGGGTCTGCGGCATGGGGCCTTCTACGGCATCGACCAGCAGCAGCACTGAATCAACCATTGAAAGTACGCGCTCTACTTCGCCACCAAAATCTGCATGGCCTGGCGTGTCAACAATATTAATTGTGTGACCGCCCCATTCAACCGAGGTGTTTTTAGCCAGGATGGTTATCCCGCGTTCACGTTCAAGATCATTGGAATCCATCGCGCGCTCAGGGGCGATTTCACGCTCCCCAAAGGAACCAGACTGCTCAAGCAGTGCATCAACGAGGGTTGTTTTACCATGGTCTACATGGGCTATGATGGCGATATTTCGGAGCTTGCGGGACACGTTCTAAACCAGATTGGAAAGGAAAGGGCGCGGATTATACAGTAGAAGTAAACAAATGTATTTATTATTCTGGCAATTCTGGGCTGTGCCGATGAGAAAGCATGGCTTTCCCCGGTGCTGTTAATTCTGGCAACAGTGCCAAAACAATGCAAAGCCGGAAAGACACTTTTTAAGACTATTTGCATTGAATGAAGGTATACGTTTGGGTTTTTCAATATAGAACAGAAAATATTTCTCAGTCAAAGCATGAAAAGATAGACAGCTGCGGCGATAAGAATTAACAGGAGGAAGGTAAACAACGAGGCGATAAACACGTCACTTTTTTTACGAACCATATCCATTTCGAGTATTTCCTGCCGCATTTCTTCACTGAAAGTACTCTGCTGCTTAGGGCTTGAGTTGACATTGTCACGGCTATCAGGATTTTGTATTAAGTTGATTCTATCTATATCCAGGTGAACAGGGAGTTGAGTTGTTTCCTCCGGATTGTAGTTGACCCATTTGTCGATATGGCACGCGGCCCCGGCATTAGTAATAGTTCTGACATACTGATAGGCCTGTCGCTTCGGGAGCTGGTGTTTGATGATGGTTGGCTGTCCATCAATCATATCCAGTATTTTTTGCTCTGATGTACCAAAAAGACGTTTCAGTTTGCGAATCACCTGAAATTTACTGGCATCTGCCAGTATGTAACCATCCATAATTACGCGATAGACTTCGGAATCTTCATCTTCTGCCATTATTGTTTCTTCAACTGTTGTTAATGTTAAATCGGGTTTTCAATACACCGCCAATCATTATTATTTTGATGTTGCATATTAACATGCCGGAAATGAAATGCATGTCAGATGCTGATTCATTAATTGATGAGGATGTTTTAGACTGTTCTTGATCAAATTGTTTCTGCAACTGACCTGTCAATTTATGGTTAAGGCTTAATAAAGTAATTTCTGGAAAAGGTGTGTTGATGCTCTCCTACAGTAAAAACTTAGACTATAACATTATTCAGATTGATACCGGGTATCTGCGCCAGGGCCTGGCTGCCTGTTATCTGGTGATTGATAGCGGCCGCGTTGCTGTTATAGATACTGGTGTTGAACACACGGCCTCTCGTGTCGAGGAAGTGCTCCGCGAGCAGGGACTTACGACTGACAACGTTGATTTCATTGTACCCACTCATGTGCATCTTGATCACGCGGGAGGGGCAGGCAAGCTGATGCAGATTTGCCAGAATGCGAGCCTGGTAATACACCCTTTCGGTAGTCGACATATGATTGATCCGTCCCGTTTGATAGCTGGCGCCGAGGCGGTATATGGAAAAGAGGGTTTGCATCGGAGTGTCGGAGAAATAATTCCTGTAGATAGAGATAGAGTGATCGAGGCAGCAGATTCTTATCGATTCATGCTGGGGAGCAGGGAGTTGCTGGTTATCGATACACCCGGCCATGCGCGGCATCATTTCTGCATCTGGGACGAAGCCAGCAAAGGTTTCTTTACCGGAGATACTTTCGGTCTTGCATATCCTGAACTGGAGTGTGATGGCAGGTCATTTATTTTTCCACCGACCACTCCAGTTCAGTTCGATCCAGCGGCCTGGCATGCTTCCATTGATCGATTGATGGCAATGCATCCAGAGCGAATGTATCTAACCCATTTTGGGCAACTCGATGAACCTGTAGTCTATATGAATGATTTGCATCGCAGGATTGATGATCTGGCGGCATTGGCTCTGGATCATGACAAATCTGCTGCTGATCTAGACCTTGCAGCATCAGTAAACGCATACGTTAATCAGGAACTCACTGCACACGGCAGCAAGCTTGATAAAGAAAAGCTTGGCCAGATTCTGGATCTGGATATTGATCTTATCGTGCAGGGACTGCAAGTATGGGTATCCCGACAGCGCGAAAGCGAATGAGTGTTCTCTGCTAGCCTGTAATTTCCGTACAGAATTGCGTTGTGGATTGTATTTTTCGTGCATTACGCTAGAATCACGCGGCTGTTTAATAGTCATTGCCGAGGCGAGATGGTTTTTGCATCAGGTGTATGGCACTTTATTAGCGAGAGTGGCGGAATTGGTAGACGCGCTGGATTTAGGTTCCAGTGGGGTAACCCGTGGGAGTTCGAGTCTCCCCTTTCGCACCAAATATTGAGTAACCAGTGAGAGTATCAACATGCAGGTAAGCGTAGAACAGTC
>JARFQI010000150.1 GCA_029287855.1 Arenicellales bacterium
CCTAGCTTATCCAGACGGATATCCTGTGAATCAAAAAGGGAGCCAAATATGTCTCGGGTCATTGAGTAGCTTCTTTAGTTTGTATTGAAAGTTGATGCTTGGTATTTTAACAAATCTGAGAATTAATAGAGATGCCCTTAACACTTAACACTTAACACTTAACACCGCTCACCGCCCGGCTTTCATCTGCACCACTCCCTGCCGCAGCAGTTTTATTGCCAGTAATAGCCACGGCGTGCCATGAAGTAACAGGTCAAAGATGTCAATCGGCTTTGAAAGTTCGCCACTGAACAGCATGCCGAGTTTTTCCAGCACATGCGGTTGCGGGGAAAAGGGCGCAAGGCCAAGCGTCAGAGCAATGACTATCAGGACTGATGTTGGTATTTGATCTATAAATTTCATCTGTATCTCGTTTCGGTTCTAGCTGTAATGCGAATGACTCAGGTGGGGCGATCTCAAATGCGGTGTCTGTCGTAAAAGTGAAGACGTTATCCACTGATGTTGTGTGTATGATTATACCTGAGGATTAAAGTCAGATATAATCTAATCTTCTTATGAGGCAGTATTACAATGAATGAAGAAACACTAAATAAAGATCTAGAGCAAACAAAGAGCATCATCCGTATGCTTGACCAGTTCGGTCTCGATGCTGAACAGCAAATTCGGATACTCGGCTTCCCGGAAGGTACCAAGACCAAGGTTTTACGGCAACACCGTGAGAATAAGCCGTTCCCGGATGACCAGGAAGTGCAGCAGCGGGTCACATTGCTGGCCCATATTAGCGATGCTCTAAGGACCACATATCCAACTAATCCCCAGATGGCGCTATTCTGGATCAAGCAGAAAAATCGTCAGCTGGGGAATATTACGCCAGCTGAATTACTTGGCCGCGGCGCCCGCAACGATCTAATCTCGGTTCTCTCCTTGCTGGATTGCACTGTGCACTGGGATGTCAGCAGCGTGGCGAAATGAAGGCATCTAGGTTAAATTTTAGAAGCCTGTAAACCAGTAATATTTAAGCTAATGGCAGCTTGACCTCAAACACAACACCGTTACCTGCCTCATTATTTCTTGCTACGACTGTGCCACCATGGGCATTGGCTATTAGTTTTACGATGTATAGACCCATGCCCAGGTGAGACCGGCTGTCACCGGTCTGACGCAACGAAATCATCGGGTCAAATAATCTTTCCTGCATTCCTTCAGGCAGTGGCTTACCGATATTCATCACTTTCAAAATTGCCTGTTGATACCAGACGCTGAGAGATATTGATACCGGTTGAGAAGGTACACAGAAATCCATCGCATTATCCAGCAGCTTATCGATCATTTGCGCGATGTGGTCGGGGCTTCCTTCGACGATCACCTGGTGCTGCGGCAGCTGAACGATAAAGCCCTGTTTGAATTCCGGGTGACTTTCCTGAAAGCCTTCAATGAACAGGGCAAGCATTTCATTGAGGTTGAATTTTTCGTGATGTTCGGTTTCCAGTGCTTCTTCCAGGTTGCCGGCCTCAGTCAGGCTTGCCAGCAGTGAGCCTAATCTGTTCACCCCATTCTGCGCTCGCGTCATATATTTGCTTTGCGAGACAACAGGGTGCTGTGTGCCGAGGTTTTCCAGCGATGAATTGACCACGTTTAACGGATTATTGAGTTCATGCGCGAGCGTGTCAGGCATGCGCTCAAGATAGCGTGTGTAGTGGGATAGTCGGGCCAGCATCCCAGAAATACTGCGTGACAGGTCGCCGATTTCATCTCCGGCCTTTGTCTCAGGTATCGCGTTTACATCTCGCAGGCGACCATCCGGGTTGATGGCGTGGCCACTTGCCTTGCTCAGTCGCCGGATGCGCCGGGTGATTCTCCAGGCGAAGGTCATCAGGGCTGCGGCGACCAGTGCAAAGACGATTACTGTGATAGAAATCAGGTTTTGTAACAGCTGGTTTTGTAGTGTGATGATGCTATTGCTGCTGCGCTCTACAATAACCGCCCCGAGTATTTTGTCTTCATTGCGGATCGGATGTGCAGCCATCAATAGTTCAGCTCTCTGGTCGACACTGCGCCTGCGGTCGGTGGCGGGTTTGCCTTCCAGAACCTGGTTGAACACTGCTTCATTGCGTTTGCGTGTGTCATCCGGCAGGTCCTTGAATTCTGCCGCAGGTTCTTTAAGAATTTCCGTGAACAAAGGGGCAAGAAAGTTATTCATCCAGAACTGTAGCGTTTTCATGTTTGATCCAGTTAGCTTTGTTTCGCTGTCTGCATCTGTTGTGAGGTCGCCAACAAGTGCACGAACATACTTGTTCTGGTCGATAACCCAGATTCGTGTTCCCGGTTTGTCCAGGCCATGAAGAATTCGATCTATCTCTGGTGATGATATACGCACTTTTCCAAGTTCGGTGGTGCTATTTGCGGCAGATGTGCCGAGCACGGTCTCCAGTGTTCGTTCTTTTATATCATCTACATCTGCAACGGCTATCGCCAGACGAGCATCACCAGACACCATCTTGCGTGGTAATCTAAGCTCTATCGCGTAACCCGTTTCCAGTGGCTGAAGATAACCGACAATGCTGTAAATAGGGTCACCAGTTAGCGGGTATCGCCAATCTTCATCCATCGCATAAACATCCATACGGCCAGGCTTGGAGGCGATGACAGCGTATCGTTCCATGGTATCGTTGGCATCGCGAAGATAGATTCGTAAATAGTCACTATTGTCGAGTCTGCGGTAACTGGTGTCGCGTAAGACAAGATTGTCATCCTGCACGATAAAAAGGGCGTAAAGATATCGACCCCAACTCCCGAGAACATGATTGAACGATAAGTCGCTTTCCTTGTCTTCTGGTTTTCTTAACATCTTTGGCACTGAGAAATGACCGGCGTTTTCTGCCAGTCGACCCCAGTCTTCAAGTTTGCCATCCATTGTTAGCGGATGATCCAGCCTCTTTACCTGTAGCTCACCGATATCGTTTTCTATACCGGTTCCTCTTTTTTCAGCGGAGAACAGTTCAGGACGATCATGCAGAACGGTCGCAATGGCACCAGCAGTCAATAATAATGCTTCTTCCTGACCCTGCAGGGCAAAGGCCTTCATTTCTCTGACATACTGATATCCCATCCATGGGATCAAAAGCAGGGTCAGGATTACCAGTAGAAGCTTATAGCGGATACTTACTCGAACCATCAACTTTTCCAGCGATAACCAACACCGAATACGGTTTGAATTGAGTCAAAACTGCTGTCAATTGCCTTGAATTTGTTGCGAATACGCCTGATGTATCCATTGATAGTGTTGTGCTCTACAAGGCTTTGCCGGGTAACCTGCATCATATGATCATAGGTGCGGACATGACCGGGATGCCGGGACATTGATTCGACCAGCCAGAACTCTGTCAGGGTCAGGTTTAACGGCTGAATTTTCCAGTTGATGGACATGCTTTGCTGGTCAACCTTCAGGTCACCGAGACTGTATCTTTTGTCTACTGAATCTGATTTTTCGCTTAATGTTTCAACGAAACTAAACATTGTTGATAAACTCACAGCAACATAT
>JARFQI010000152.1 GCA_029287855.1 Arenicellales bacterium
GCAAGATCGATAAAATTAATACCTGATGCCTCGATCAAGATATGGTTTATCCTCTCATTCTCCATTATTTTGGAAAGCCTGTTTTGAATATGATTAATTGAACCAAAGTAAATAGACATATCGATACGGATTATTTTCAACTGCGGACATTGCTTCAGTGGTTTCTTCTCAATATTTACTAGCTTTCTTTCCGGACCGATAGAGGAAGCATCAATAGATAATGTGGGTATCTGCGGTGTTGACGTTTTCGCCAGGAAAAGAACCAGCGATAAAAGAACACCAAGATAAATCGCAAATTCCAGCTCCAGGAACAAGGTCGCAAAGAAAGTCGTTAATAATATAGCTGACTCTGATTTACTAAAGGTTAAGGTTTGACGGATATGATGAAAGTCGATCAGGTTGTAAGCGACTAACAGAATAACACCGCCCATCGCAGCAATAGGCAGGTAGGCGGTAAGCGGTGCAATCAGCAGCACAATAAGCATTAACAATAAGGCAGCAAAAATCGCAGAAAGCGGTGTTTGCGCACCAGCCTCATAATTGATTCCTGAACGTGTAAAAGACCCGGAGCCGGCATAGCTGGAAAAGAAACTGCCACCAATATTGGAAAGGCCCTGTCCGATAAATTCCTGGTTTGCATCAATTCGCTGGTTTGATTTAGTTGCTACCGCACGACTTATTGATACCGCTTCTATTAATCCGAGGAGGGCAACAGCAAAAGCTTCTGGAGCAAGCATTCTGATTGTCTGAAATGAAAAATCCGGTGAAGATAGTGGTGGTAGATGTGCAGGAATTTCGCCTACCAATTTTATACCGTCAGAATAATTTTTCAGGATATAGGCCAGTAAACTTCCCGCGATCATACCAATCAATAAATACGGCAGTTTAGGAAATATTTTTTTTGAGAATATGGCAACTAGCAGTGTTGTTATCGCGATCAGCAGTACGAACAGATCAACATCGCTGATACCATGGAAGACATCCGCCCATATATGCAGGAATGACTCACCTTTTGGTATGGCTATAGCCGTTATATGTTTCATCTGGCTGGTCGCAATCAAAATTGCAGCACCGGCAGTAAATCCGATTACAACTGTGTGTGAAACAAAATTGACCAGTGCCCCCAGGCGTGCGATGCCAAAGGCTAATTGATAAACGCCAGCGAGAAATGTAAGAGTCAGCGCCATCGAAACAAATTCAGGAGTACCGGCTTCAGCATGATGGCTTACCGCAGAAAACACGACGATGGAAATTGCGGTAGTAGGGCCGGACACCAGGTGGCGCGAGGATCCAAA
Source organism: Arenicellales bacterium (assembly GCA_029287855.1). GTDB lineage: Bacteria > Pseudomonadota > Gammaproteobacteria > BMS3Bbin11 > BMS3Bbin11 > BMS3Bbin11. The sequence continues at coordinate 1,296 of JARFQI010000152.1, forward strand.
CAATGCTGCAATGATCGGAGTAACCATTGCAGTGTACAAACCGTACTCAGGGGGCAATCCAGCAATCGTGGCGAAAGCAATCCCCTGTGGCAGTACGATCACCGCACCGGTCAAACCAGCAAGGAAATCAGCCTTGATTGAATCGACAGTGATAAGCCTGAACCAGGCGAGGAAAGGAAAAATTGACACCAAATTCATTTAGTTACTCGAAGCACGCTGCCCTCGCCCGCACTAATACCTTGTTCAAAAGATCATTGAACCAACGACAACATCCAGAAGATCAGTTACTGATTTCGAGGAAAGTCTAAAGTGAAAGGGATGACAAAGCCGGTTAAATTCTGAATAGTAAAACGCAACATATTACCACTTTGCTTGCCGCCATCTTTTAATGCTGTAATAAATTTTTATCTGCCAACATAAGTAATAATATATTAAGCGTATATCACTTAAACACAGTTCGACGCAGATCGCCCACATGCCTACAAATCAACTTTAACTTCGATCAATAAAGCATTGTTTTAAAATAGTTTTTATTACTGTAATTCGTTGTATGAAAATGAGGAGGGTTTCATTTATCTTTGATAGCGGTTGACAAACCGTTTGAGTATTTCCTGGGCGTAAGGTGTCTCTTCTGCGCAAACTGCATCAATCAGGCAATCCGCTTCGTGCGGTTTGAAGTAACCATGATGCTTATAAGCGTGGATGCGCAGGGTAAAACCTACACTGTCACCCTCCGGGTGAAACTGGGTGGCGTATACGTTTCTGCCTACGCGAAACATCTGTACCGGGCAGTCATTACCTGTCATTAATAAGACTGCGCCATCAGGTACATTGTCACAGGCCTCCTTGTGACCTAACAATACAGTGATGCTGTCGGGGAAGCCGGTTAATAAAGGATCTGCCATACCTGCTTCCGTGATATCGAGCCTTGCGCTACCTACTGGCTCACTATAGCGGCTGGATATTGATGTACCGAGGTATGAGCCAAGCAAGCCATTACCCGAACATGCGCCAAGAAAAGGGAAATCATTGGGGACCACTTGATTAAACAGCTTTTTGAAATCCTCTTCAATTTTTTTCTGGATTGCTGATTTATCATCCGCTGGAGTGCTGATATCAAATGGACTGCCACCGACAATAATGCCGCTGTACTGATCCAGTTCAAGATCATCCGGGATTCCATTTTTTTCAATCCGCAAGCGATGGGCGTCCTTGCTCTGAAGACCGCCATATTTCATGATCGCCGCATATTCGTTGTCTGAGGTATCATCCTCTGGGCGAAGCTGCATTATTAGAAATGGTTTAGTCATTGGGAAAAAGACCCTTTAGTATCAGACTCCAATTAAGATAAAAATAGTAATAGCAGGTTATTATTGAAGATCATCATTTAAACCTCAGCAGATATTTTTCCAGTAGGTGTCTAACTAGATTCATGGCTGACCTTGTTATGAATCGTGCTAATTATAATTCTAACTCTATTTGTCATCGTCACCTTGCACTATATTTAACAACAATTGATCCCTGACACGGTATTTTGCCAGCCTTTGAACACTGATCTTCGACGACATCACGCAATTCGCCTGCAGGTGGTTGTCTTTGCGCTGGTAGCGGCTGCATTCACTAATATCTATATCACTCAACCAGTGCTGCCGGTACTGCAGATAGAATTTAACACGGATACCGTAATGGTATCCTACACCGTGGCTGCAGTGATTCTCGGTGTAGCTATTGCTACTTTGCCATTCGGCATCCTGGTCGACCATATGCCGATCAAACCGATCATTCTCGGTGGTGGAACCGCCATAGCGGTGGCCGTACATTGGTATCAGGGTTGGTAGTTCTTGCGATATCAATTGCTATTACCCTGCTGCCTTCTCTCGCTAGCATAGTCATTGGCCTGGTTGGCATCTGTGCCGGTTTCTTTACTGTGCATGCAGCGGCTGTTGGCCTGTTGAACCGGCACCTGCATGGTGGCCAGGGATGTGCCAATGCACTCTACGTGCTGTGTTATTACATCGGCGGCTGGATCGGCATTACCCTGGCAGGACTGGCCTATGAAAAGAATGGCTGGAACGGCGTTGTGCAGTTGTGTTTTCTTATCTTGATACCACTGATTGCCGTCGGCATGATGGAGCGAAAATTAACTGATTGAAAACCGAAATCGAATTTCAAATGGCGCTGGCTTTAGAAGCAATCGCCGTTTCCTAAGCGCTATTTAAGGCGAACGTAAACGTAATAATTGAGATACACACCCTATATACCCGGTTGTGTTGGCTATTGATGACCTGCTATCAGAAAAAAAGGGGCTGTTCAGAATAGGATGATATATCAATCAGTTGAACCAGCTACCCGGTGGAGATATCGATAGATAGTAGTATAGAGAGATGTCGTGAACTTGGCCCATAGCCCTAGTGAATTGTTTCGCTAGATTCTCTATTGATATAGATTAATCCAGTGGTCAGCATTCCATTCTCTGCGTGACCATAGAGGACAGGTACGGTTTTATCCCGCAGTGAGTCAGACAGGCCCTTAGTGACCTTTTCCCGATCTACCAACTTGATATGCAGACCAAGAAGTAAACTTAACGTCCGGATTGTCAAGTTAGTCCACTCATCCTTGTCATCTTTGTCGTGCGCTGCACGAAAGCCATTGAGCAAGAATGACAGCACCCCGCCGACCATGACCTCTGGAGCTACTGTTGGGTCAGTGCGGGTAAAGAGGGAAAAATTGTAGATAATTTCATCAATCATTTTTTCTGTCGGAATAATGAATGGAAGCGCAATATCACCTTCTCCCTCGACAGCCAACACCAGTATTCCGCGCCCATCACCGATATTTATTCCCTTTTCAGTCCTGAACTGGTTGATCGCGGTATTCAGTAAATCCTCGTGAACCTTGTCCATCTCTGCATTCTGGTTTTCGTCTTCATTGTCCATGTCCGTTCCTCGTGTTTATCTTACTTACTCATGATCGCTGTTTTAAGTATGCCAGATGTTCATTCTTGCTCCCATATATCAGGCCGGTTAACATAGAATTTATAAATCGACCTGTAGCATCCTCTATCTCTATTCGATTACCCCCTTTCGGAAGAAATCCACTTACCGCTTTATAATTTCAACTCTTATTCCCTTTCGTGAATTTCAAACCACTTATTAAATCCAAGAGTAAAATTCTCAAAGTGATATATTTAAACCATAGGCCTTCAGTGATGTACAACAACGTATTTCCGATTCCATATATTCCAGTGGATTATTGATCTCAGCCAAAGTTAGCCAAAATGAGTTGGAACAGCTGCTAATTCTATAATTTCCGCTTCGGATTATCTCAGGTTGTCTACGCGACACATATCTTATGATTAAAAATATGGTTCTATATATTTCTACTTACAGACAAGCGATTATTATTGAAAATAAGCCCGGTTAATAACAGAACGAGTCTAAACTTTAGCAGGTCGCACTTCATATGACATAATATATGCCGATCAGAGATCGCCCAGCATAATCGGTTATGATATTTTCGGTTATACTATTGTGTCGATAGCTATTACAGGAATCTACTAGAGTCAAAATCATGAATAAAATTCTCAAGTTCATAGGCTATATCTTCGCAGGATTAATCACCTTACTGGTTGTTACAGTAGTTATCCTGAAGCTCATTCCTGACACAAAATACAATGACTGGATCACTTCTGCTGCAGAGTCAGCCACCGGGCGAGATTTTTCTATCGCAGCACTGGAACTTGATTTCGGGTCTGCCTTACGTGTCAGGGCGGACAAACTGCGGATGGCTAATGCCGACTGGTCAACACAGGGTGACATGCTGCAGGTTGACAGGCTTGAAGCGGATTTCGGCCTGTTGGACCTGCTTTCCGGAAAAGCAGATATCCGTGCAGTGGTTGAACATGCCAAGGTGCTGGAAGAATATAACGCAGAAGGCATCAGCAACTGGGCTATGGGTACGGGTGAACCGGAAGACAATGCAGAGAAAGCGGATGATGAAGATCACGAATTCTCAGGATTGCCGCTGCAGCCGATAATCCGTGAGATCCGTATTGATGATTTTAAATTAACGCGTGTGGCAGAACCGGGGGCAACGGCAAAAATCGTTCATCTAAAGCAACTGCTTATCGAAACACCGGAAAAAGATACCACTCTCTCGCTGTCAGCCGAGATGGATGGTCAGCCCATCGAAATGTCCGCAAATCTCGGTAATATGCAGCAATTTATGCGTAAAGCCAGTGAACCGGTCCAGTTAACGGGAGATATAGCTGGCAACATACTCAATATGTCTGGCAACTGGGGGCCATTATTCCCTCAGCAGACAATGCTTATCGATCTAGACCTGAAGATCCCCGGTACTGCCGAACTTGCAGAACTCGTCGGCTTATCAATAGAAGAATTTGAGCCAATTGTAATCACAGCGAAACTCGTGGGCGACGGCGAAAAGCTGTCTCTGAATCCGATCGTTATCGATTTAAGTGACCCCAATGCGGAACTGAAAATTAATGGGTCAATCGACGATCTCACAAGTATGGCAGGCATCAAAATGACCACGGATGCTAATACGGAATCTCTGGGTAAACTGCTTGAACAACTCCATGTTGAAGTGCCCTTTCCATTGCCTCCTGTGATCAATTTAAGCGCACAGATAAATGGTGGAATAAAAGACCTGGCTATGAGTGAGCTTGTACTTGAGGCGAGGGATGAAGGCATGGATATGAAAGCCACCGCTTCCATCGGCGACCTGCTGAAGCTGAAAAAAATCGACGTACAGATGGACGGCACTATCGATTCTCTTTCCAGTTTATCCAGACATGCGCAAACGGATCTGCCACAAACAGACCCGATCAAGATTACTGGGACGTTTACTGAGCAATCATCAAACCAGTTCAATTACTCACTTCATGCTGAGACGGGTGGTGCCAATGCTGATATTAATGGTGTACTCGCGAGCCTGGCGGTGCCAGAAAAAATAGAAGCAGACATATCGATCAAAGCAACAAACTTAACCGATTTTAATAAACTCGCGCAGAAAGAACTCCCCGATCAGGGACCGCTTGATGTGAGTGCAATGCTGCAACTTCAGAAAAATGAAATCACAGTAAATGATCTAAAGGCATCGCTTAAGGATCAATCAGCAAAAGGCAACCTGGCACTTAAACTGCCTGAAAGCGATGCAAAGCCAACCGTTGTTAACGGCAAGCTTGATATCTCTTTGATTGACCTGTCTTTCCTTGTTCCACAAGCAGATGAAGCACCTGCCGAGGGCGAAGTCCCTGCCCCTGCTGCAGAACCCGCAGCAGGAGAAGAAGAAACACCCGCAGTAGCAGAAACTGAAAATGCCAAATCTGATCCCGCAGACAGCTCGGAACGCCTGTTTTCAGACAAGCCCGTTCTCTATGAGAAGCTGCATGACTATGACATTGACCTGGCCGTTAATGTGAACGATATCAAATTCGCCAAATCCGATTTGAAAGATGTGCAGCTCGTCGTCAAGCTCAAGGACGGCCTGTTCGTCGCCGACCCTATTACGGGCGCTGGTGGCGCCGGAAAAATTAATGGTGTTATCCGTATCGATGGCCAAACTGAACTTCCTGGAATGGATGTTGATATCAATATTGTTGAGGTCCCGATGCCAAACCTTGGCGGCAAACTCGATTTTGACGCAGATCTTGTTGGCAAAGGTAAGTCTGTTGCTGAATTGATGGGAAGCCTGAACGGTAATATGGTGTTAGTAATGCGCGACGGAAAAATTGAAGGCGCCCTGGTACAAAAATTTGGCTCGGGCCTGCTTTCGTTTGCCAAAGATAAAGGTTATACAGAGCTGGAATGCGGTACCCTGCGTGTAGATGTTAAAGATGGTATCGCCAACTTTGATAAAAGACTGGCTGCTCAACTCACCGAAGTCACATGGAGAGGCGGTGGTGAAATTGATCTGAAAACGGAGAAGCTCGGTATTGGAATTGCGGCAAAACCGCGTAAAGGCATTCCCAGTAGTATATCCGGTGAGCTTTCAAGCCTGATGTATATCGGTGGCACGCTCAAGCATCCCAGAATGCAACTCAACCCTAAAGATGTCGCGGTTAAATACGCTAAATACTCCGCCTATATAGCAACTGGCGGACTCAGTTATCTCGCTGAAGTGGTCAAGGACAAAATCGATGCCAACAGGGACGTCTGTGAGTTGATTCTAGACGGAACTGTCTTTGAGGTAATGGATAAAGAAGACGAGAAGGCAAAGAAGAAGGCTCAGAAGGATGCAGAAAAAGCTGAAAAGAAAAACAGCGAGTAGGATAAAATGAGGGGCATTTACCGCCCCCTTTTCTGATGCTTAATTCGCAACTGGACAACCCATAACAGAGAACATCCTGCTTAGAATGCTAGCTGCCTCATAAACGACACCAAAATTATTTTTACATCTAGAGTCTGCTATCGATTTCGACTTGAACGGCCGATGCAACACATGGTCAAACCTTTTTGCCTGTGTTTCAAATTCTAATTTCTTTGGTGCTCATTCATTTAACTGACGTGCTACAGTGTTGAGTCAGGCTTGCGAGTGTACCGATAAATCCAGTCATCGACGTGATTGCATGATGCTGCAAAGTCGGGTGATGCAGAACGCGTAGGGCTAGATTTAAAGAAGATAGGCAAGCATCAGGGAAATTGTAATGATGCTCGCCAGATTACCCAGTAACACAATCGATGCCACCACATCGGGAGCCGCATCGAAGCGTTCAGCCAGCATGTAATTAAGTACCGCCGGGGGCAAGATCCCAAATACTAGCAGCAGGTTCCACTGCTGACCTTGCAGGTTCAAGAGCATGCCGGCGAACACCGCCATCACCAAACCGGATAGCGGACACACCACGGCGGCAACCAGGCCAATTCGCCAGTCTTTCAAACTGATATTTGTCATTCGCACACCGAGCGCAAATAACATCAGGGGGATGGCAACCTGACCCAGCAGATCAAGCGCAACACCCAGTGGCGACCACACACTGATATCAAACACCGCAACAATCAACCCCGCGACAGTCGCCTGCAGCATTGGCATACGTAACAACACCAGCGGATGCACGCGCCCTTCCAACATGGCGTTACCGACGGTGAAATGCAGCGTGTTCTCGACCAGGAAAAGGATCATGGCGGCAGGCAGCGCCTTTTCGCCAAACGCCAGCAATGCCAGGGGCAGCCCCATATTCCCCGAATTTGTAAACATCATCGGCGGGACGAAGACCCTTACCGGCCAACCAGCCAGCCGGGCGACCGGCCAGGCAATCAAGCCCGAGCCCAACACAACGATGGCGCCAGCCAGAGCCAGATCGACGTAGACGGCGAGTTGGAAATCCTTACCCGCCAGCACAGAGAAGATAAGTGCCGGCGTGAAGATCTCAAGGTTGACCTTGTTCGCAGCCGCCATGTCCGGCGCATGCCTGCTCGCGTAGAGATACCCGATGGCGACTAAGCCGAATATTGGAAAAACAATCGAGATCAGCTGCTCAGTCAAAGCAGTAGCGATCTCGAAGCTTTATAAAACGATAGATTCATATTCAAGTGTTCAAGTTCTATAAAATCAATGGAAGTATAGGCTGAATCAACTTTGTTATCACCGCAACTCGCACCTATCGAGAACATAGCGATAAAATTATTTCACCCTGATCCAAACAGCATCATACCTTAACCTAGCTCGCCGGCCTGCAAGTTCACTCACAAACGAAACACAATGCATTGGCACGTCGAACAAAAATGAATGCCCCGTAAGATGTAAGAGTCTGAAACACCAACAGAGATATTTGAATGCCTGTGTTACATCGAACGATTGAAACCACTTCTCTTAGCTGACGTTTTGCAATGCAACTGATTTCACCATCTTACTGATTGAACAATGCTTGATCACTGATTGCCTTCGTAGTTATATCTAATTATTCGTTAGTTATATCTAATTAAAAGTGTCAGATGATTTTACAATTATAATTTCAATATTCACATTTTGTACACGTTATCAATCAGTTGATGGCATGGCACAGCTTTTGCTTTAGATTTATTGAATGCGAAACACTATGAAATTTACTGAGTGACATAATGTGGATTATTGAAAGGCGCAAGCGCAAGCCATTGACCCAAACCAAATTCGAGCTTTACCTCAATACAGACCAGATGAATACATACATTTATCTGCAACAGATTGGCTGGAAAATGTATTTTATACGGCGGTCATTTTTACGAAATAATACTGTAGTCATGAAAAGCAGTGCAGGTACAAGTATCGCTGTGATTGAGCGGGATGGTCGATTTACCATCAATCCAAATAAGATGAATACCCGTCGCGCTATGAGTGAAAGATTATCTGTAACTGATAGTGAAAAAATTGAGTCGGCTGTTGTCGTGTAGATTTACCGTGTTATACCTTTATTTTATATGATCATGCTTCCGCGCCTGGTAGCGGTTGCAATCGGTCAAACCAACATCTAATCTCGAAGCGCTTTAGCAAGAAGGATGTTGAAAATGAAACAGCAACCGAGAAAAACATTAAACTTTGAAACATCAGCAGAACGATCTAACGCATGTGTTGCATCTACCGTTTGTAACCGCAGTAGACAGCTGTCATCTTAACTACCTGAGAGTAAGCCACAGTGCAAGCCACCTGTAGGTGGCTCTTGTATATCTACTTATGGCCCAGGGTGTTTGCTAGCTCTGAATGAGAATTTCCGGTGGAGAATCCCAACCAGATTCTCTTCAAATTGACTGAGATGTAGGATAATTTGCATGTTGATGCCCGAGTAATCTGTTTAAACAGTCACCCAATCCCAATCCACTAAAATTTCATTGGGTTTTCACTCAGCCTCAGCCAGTAGTTGACTTTCTTTGCAGGGCCGAAGCCGTACCAAGAAACAGCCCCATATAAATTCAAGCCTGGCAAACAAAGCTAATAATCTACGTTATAATCAGAATGCAGGTATCACATAATATCAATAAAATTATTTAATGTTATACAGGATATACACTAATGACTTGGGATGCATGGTTTGTCTTAGCGGTTATATCGCTGTGCTTCGGGCTACTGGCTACAAATCGATTTTCTCCTGATTTAATTTTGATGGGAGGTGTTACGCTATTTTTAGTTAGCGGCATTATTTCCACTTCACAGGCTTTGGCTGGCTTTTCCAATGAAGGCATGGTGACCGTAGCGGTTTTATATATCGTTGTTACGGGAATACGTGAGACTGGTGGGATAAACTGGATCGTGCAATCGGTTTTGGGTGTCCCTAAATCATTAGCAAACGCACAAATGAAAGTGATGGCACCAGTGGCAGCTTTGAGTGCTTTTCTTAACAACACACCAGTAGTCGCTGTGTTTATTCCTGCTATCGAAGACTGGGCTAAGCGCCATCGTATTTCTGTATCAAAACTAATGATGCCTTTGAGCTATGCCGCCATTGCCGGCGGTACATGCACCTTGATAGGAACAAGCACGAATCTGGTTATCAATGGAATGGTGATCACAGAGACCACGCACTCACAGTTTGGTATTTTTGACCTTGCCTGGGTAGGTATCCCTATAACGATTGTAGTATTTACATATGTTTTAATTACCCAGTCCTGGTTGTTACCTGAACGTCGACCCGCCGTAGGCAAGTATTCTGACGTGCGTGAATACACAGTTGAGATGCTAGTTGAAGCTGGCAGCCCTCTCGTAGGGAAAAGTATAGAACAGGCAGGTTTACGTCAATTACCAGGACTATATTTAATTGAAATTGAACGAAATGGAAAGATTCTCACAGCTGTTCCCCCTGATGAAATATTGTTAGGCGATGACCAACTGGTATTTGTAGGTGTAGTAGATTCAGTCATCGATTTACAACGTATTGCAGGTCTTAAACCTGCGACGAATCAAGTCTTTAAGCTGGACTCTCATATAGACAAGCGCTGTCTAACAGAAGCTGTTATCTCTAACACCTCCCCTCTTGTTGGTAAGACAGTACGTGAGGGTCATTTTCGTAGTATATACAATGCCGCAATCATTGCTGTAGCTCGCAACGGGGAAAAAATTAGCCAGAAGATTGGTAATATAAAATTGCGTGCCGGTGACACATTGCTAATGGTGTCTAATCCTGCTTTTGTTGAACAACAACACAACTCCCGAGACTTCTATCTTGTAAGTGGATTACCTGATTCACAGCCAATACGACATAAACTCGCCCCGCTTGCTTTAATGATTTTATTTGTAATGGTGATCACAGTGGCATCTGGATTGCTCAGCATGTTAAAGGCAGCCATGTTAGCAGCAGGACTGATGATTATTACACGTTGCACCACTGGGCGCATTGCACGCAGGGCAGTAGATTGGCAGGTACTTATCGTTATCGCGGCATCATTTGGTATTGCTTCAGCACTGCAAAACTCAGGTGCCGCATCAACGATTGCCCAATGGGGCATCTCTTTATCACAAGGTAATCCTTTGTTAGCACTTACCTTTGTATTCGTATTAACATCCATTTTCAGCAGCATTGCAACTAATAATGCGGCTGCTGTAATTATGTTTCCGATTGCTCTTTCTACATCGGAAAGTCTTGGTATTAGCCTCCTCCCTTTCGCTGTGGTAATTATGGTGGCTGCCTCTGCAAGCTTTGCTACGCCCATTGGATACCAAACCAACCTGATGGTTTTCGGTGCAGGAGGTTATCACTTTAAAGACTACTTTTATTTTGGTGCGCCATTAACTGTTATAGTAGGAATTGTCACTATAACTATTGTGCCATGGGTGTGGCATTTGTAGTGCTTAGCTGCAACCAAATGACAGCTCTGGGCTGCAAAAATCGCCCTGTTATGAACAGGGAGATTTCTACATTAGGAGGAGGATACTGAATCAACAACTTCATTTATTACCTAACAATCATCGCCACCGCGACTTGCGACACCTGTACATGTTGTATCTTTCGTTTTAAGAAAATAGGATTAAAGTGCACATTCTCCAGTAGCAAATAGCTCGGTATTTGATCAAAAATAAAGCAGCAGGTAATAAGAAACGAGGGTTTAGAAGAAATAATGGATCGAATTAATATGGATATAAGCTAAACGATAATAGAACACCATAATTAGATTTTACATATCAGGTTATTGTCCCGCACAATCTTAGAATTGTTGATACTTAGGACGTCATCAAGCTTCACCTTTTCGTCATGTCCTTCTATCCATACATATAAATCAGAAGAAGCAAGATTCGGATAGGTCTGGATTAGTCCTGAAGTCAATTCACCGTCCTTGTTATAAAACAAGGCATGTATGTGGAAGTTTTCATCCCAGGTTCTTTCGAATTGTTCAATAGTCATTCAGTCGCCCCATAAAATATTGAGGATTAAATTGTAAAAGAGTATGGCTGTGGTTAATTGACGATATACGCCAATGAATTGACAGAGGTTACATAATTAAAATGATTCTAAATTTGTCAATAAAGAATCCGCCGAAGCAGGCTAATCACAAGAGCTTTATTATTAAGTTGAAGTTGCAGCAACTCTGTCGGGCTCGTACATTGTAATCATGCATTGTTGTAGATGGGTCATCTTACGCATAATCACAACTTACCGTGTCATTTCTCGAATATGCTGTAGTGTTGGATACACTATCCCCAGTTGCTTTCCATGTTTCCGTTGTCAGACTTGCTTGAGCTGACACTCCGAATCCGTGACGGACTTAAGAGAATTTTTCTAAGTAGAAATACGGCTTCGCATTAAATTTACTGAAACTTTAAGGTGTGTTGAACTCAATATAATTGCCCAGGTACACAACGATCAATACGGCTGGTGGTTTTTCAGATTCGTTCTATACTGAAGCTATGAGGGTAACCTCTAGGCAGAAATGCTGCCCCCTGATATCAGCGATATCGGCATCGCTGTCACTCTCAGTTGATCAGGGGTATAGGGTCAGTCTCCTTAGTTGAAGGCTGGCCCTATTTATTTCTACCAGTCAGTCTCTCCATACTTCAATATGCGATGATCAATATGATTATAGGTGCGGTAGGCAAAGAAAAGCCCAGCTTTTGGAGGGCTGGGCGAATCAAACCACTTTTAAGGAGAAAATACTATGAATGGAGTCATGCTCCACATTAACAAGCTTAGTACATGAAATACATATTTCCAGTTTCAGCA
>JARFQI010000156.1 GCA_029287855.1 Arenicellales bacterium
CTGCAGCTGGCTGTGCCTCGCTACCGGATAATTCGAGTAAGCATGAATCCAATGCATACGGTGACCCGGGGTCAACCCTGCTTGGCAAGAAGTATGCTGAGCGTGCGGTGCAACACCCGCAAGGACAGTCTGCCTATCATCTGTTATCAGATGCTCTTGATGCCTTCGTTGCGCGGGCGGCACTGGCGCAGATTGCAGAACATAGCATCGATTCGCAGTACTATATGGTGCACGGGGACCTGGTTGGTCTGCTGTATATGGACCAGCTACTAAAGGCAGCCGATAGAGGCGTAAGGGTACGTTTTCTGCTGGATGATATGGATGAAGGCACGCGTGATTTCAGTCTTGCTAAATTTGATTTTCATCCCAACATCGAGGTGCGAATATTTAATCCTTTTGGTCGTAATACCGGAAAGACCATGCAGTTTCTTACCGGATTTGGTAAACAGACTAGACGCTCTCACAATAAAACTTATACCGTCGATAATATTGCCACGATAGTTGGTGGTCGAAATATAGGTGATGAATACTTTGATGCAGATGGGGTGATGGATTTTGCCGATCTCGATGTAGTGGGGATCGGGCCGATCGCGAAAGAAGTTTCAGCATCCTTTGACCAATACTGGAATCACCAGCTAAGTTACCCGATATCGTTATTGACTAAAGAACAAGCTACAGAAGAAGACTACCGCCAGGGCAGAGCAAGGCTGGATCAATTTGTCGCCGAGCAGTCCGAATCCGCTTACCTGATAAGTCTGCGTGAGTCTGATCTGGCAAATAGTGTCAGAAATAAAGATGTTAGTTATTCCTGGGCTGATGCCAGTGTCTATGCGGATCCACCTGATAAGCTGTTGCAACAGACTGGTGACAGGGCATACCAGATGTTTGTCAATTTAAAGCCCTATATGGAGAGGGCGGATAAAGAGCTACTGATAATCTCTCCCTATTTTGTACCAGGTGATTCGGGTGTCGAGTTTCTCGCAGGTTTAGTCAAGAAAGGTGTAAAGGTGAGGGTTCTGACAAATTCTCTCGCCTCGACTGATGTCAGTGTCGTGCATGCCGGTTATGCGCGCTATCGCAAGCCCCTGTTGCGTGCCGGCATCGAGCTGTATGAGCTAAACAAAAAGACAGCGAAGTCCAGTCGCCAGGCATATAAACAAGGCAAAATCGGTATTTCAGAGACGAGCCTGCATGCCAAAACATTTATCATTGACAGGCAGAGAGTCTTTATTGGTTCGCTCAATCTGGATGCCCGGTCAGTTGTTCAGAATACAGAAATCGGGGTATTAATAGATTCAAAAGAAATCGCAAATTTCATGAGCACTGAAATTAATAAGAATATTGACAGGGCTGCATTCCGGGTTGGCCTTGATGTGGATGCAGACGGTTCGGAACATACGACCTGGACAGGACTCATCGATGGCGAGCAGACAACGTTGACGACAGAGCCTTATACGGGGTTCTGGAAACGTTTCGGCACCAGTTTTATGCGCCTGATGCCGATTGAATCGCAGATATAAAGGATTGATGAAGGACCAAGGATGAAAGATAAATGATGTACAGAAAAATGTATTCGTTATGGTTTTATAGTCCTTAGTCCTTAGTCCTTGGCGTATAGCAATATATAAAGAAAAGGTCCCCGTGCAGGAGGCCTTTTTTCACGAATGTGAAGACTATTCCTTCTCTTCCTTTTCTGCTTTTTTGACTTCCCTGGTGATCAGGTGGGTGATCCAGTTAGATAGAGATCTGCCATCATCTTCAGCAATTTGCCTGGCTTTCTTCTTCAGTTCTGGACTGATGCGGAGATTCAACACCTTAGATTTAGCCATGTGTAACTTGCGATAATTCAGAAGTGGGGACGAAAGAGTATATCATATGTATATACCTTGTAAATTAAGTATATTTAGTGTATATAATACATAGTGTATATATTGTATATACATATTGAAGGATATAAGGAGTTATCGTGAATATTGGTGCCGCCCGTTCAGAATTACATTCGCCGCCAAAGGTCAAAATTGCCGGTTTGCTCTACGAATTGCTTGCTGTTGTAGCAGTCAGCGTTGGTCTGGTGTTCTTTCTGGGCTAGTATTTCGTCGACGCCAGCCACGCCGGTTCAAATCAGCTAACTGGCAGGTATGTTATTGAAATAAAAAGGCCTCCTGATGGAGGCCTTTTCATTACCCATCACTAAGAAATGAAGGGCGACCATGACCGGTCATTGCACGAAAACTTTTTACATCCCCAGTTTTTCCTTAATGGTGTTCACTACAACATCACTGGAAGTAGCATTGATGTCCAGCAACATTCCTTCTTTTGCGTAGAAATCTACCAGTGGAGCGGTCTGCTCGTTGAAGGTATCGAGACGCTTGGTGATGGCTTCTTCTGTTTCATCATCACGCTGGATGGTTGGACTGCCGCATTTGTCGCAGACGCCTTCAACTTTACTCGGCATGCTCTTGACGTTGTAGATCGCCTGGCATTCTGAGTTGGAGCATGTGCGGCGTGTGGTCAAACGATCCAGGATGACGTCTTTGGGTACATTCAGGTTAACCGCAAAATCGAGAGTGATGCCCAGTTTTTCAAGCAAAACTTTCAGCTCTTCAGCCTGCGGAATGGTACGAGGAAATCCATCCAGCAGAAATCCGCTTTTGCAATCGTCTTCCAGCAGGCGCTCGCCCATAATGCCCATGATCAGTGAGTCAGGTACCAGTTCACCGCGGTTCATATAACCTTCAGCTTCAATGCCGAGCTTTGTGCCATCACGTACTGCACCACGCAGGATGTCGCCTGTTGAAATCTGCACAGAGCCGTCAATCTGGGTCAGCAGCTTGGCAACAGTACCTTTGCCGGCACCCGGTGCACCTAAAAGAATAAGTCTCATGGAATGTCTCCTGTTTTGAAATATGAAAAGTATCTATAAATTTGTCGCCACAAAAATGATTCAGTTTGTGACCTGGAATTTTGTTTCGCTATAACGTAAGTAAGGGCTGATCAGCAGCTGTAATCATTAAGATAATGCTAAGTGAACAGGTTAACCGGTGATTTTACCTGCCTTGTCATCCTGCGTCATTCTTTTCTTTGCTTAATCAGTGTCGTCGAGGGTGTAGTTCGGACTCTCTGCTTCAGATAATAGAGGCAGCAAGCCCGAGAAATATCAGGAAGCCAAAGGTATCGGTAATACCTGAAATCAGGATGCTACTGCCGAGTACAGGGTCCTGGCCTGCCTGTTTTAGCGCGACAGGTATTAACACACCGGTTAACGCAGCAACTACCAGTGTGACAACCATTGCTGAAACCATGATCAGGGCAAGATCGAAGCGATCGTAAAGAATCCAGGTGGCGAGGCCCATGATGCTCCCCCACAGCAGGCCATTCATGACGCCAATCATCAGCTCCTTGATCAGCAGATGGCTAAAGTTTGAACGGTTAAGCTGATGCAGTGCCAGTGATCGGATCACCAGCGCCATTGCCTGGTTACCGGCATTGCCACCTATGTTTGCTGTGATAGGCAGCAGGGCCGCAAGTGCTACAACCTGGGTAATAGTATCTTCGAATTGGCCGATGATACGTGAGGCAATAAAGGCTATGCATAGATTCAGCGCCAGCCATGGCCAGCGATTTCTGCCCGAGCGCCAGACTGGTGCGAAAATATCTTCTTCTTCGCGCAGACCAGCCTGAGCGAGTATGTCTTTCTTTGATTCCTTGTGGATGTATTCCAGAACAGCTTCTACGTTAAGGCAGCCAAGAAGCTGGCCGTGGGCGTTGATGACGGGGGCAGTAATCAGGTTATACCGCTCAAAGGCGTTTGCAGTCTGTTGCAGCGAATCGTCGGTATGGAAGGCTATCGGTTTTGAGTTCATCAGTTCCTCGACCCGAGTTTCGCCGTCATTGACAAGAATAGATTCAAGTGAAAGGGTTCCTTTCAGATAGCCTGATCTGTCGACAACCATCAAAACTGCTGAATCTTCCGGGATCGATCCGCGTCGTCGTAAAAAGCGCAATACTACATCCAGGGTGTTATCTATTCGCACACTGAGGATGTCAAAGTCCATTAATGCCCCGACTGAGTCAGGCGGGAATGCAGCCGCAGTTTTTACCTGTTCACGATCTTCATGTTCCAGCGAGGCGAGCAAGTCCGGAATGATATGACTGGGAAGTTGCGGTAGCAGGTCTGCAAGTTCATCAGATTCGAGTTGCCAGGCAGCACGCATCAGTTGATCTCTCCCCATATCGTGAAGCAGGCTTTCTCGAACTGGATCAGAAAGTTCAATCAATACGGCCCCCAGGTGGCCGGTATCAATCAGGTCCCAGAGTTGGTTCCGTTGCTCCTTCGGCAGGCTTTCCAGAGCCATCGCGATGTCAGCTGGATGAAAATGATTTATTTGCTGTCGCAGATGGTTGGCCTGTTGACGCTGAACAAGAAATGACACCAGCTGGTGTTGAGGCATTTCCTGTCGTTCTACCAGACCCGTTACAAGAGACTGTTTTTCCAGCAGGGTAGAGATCTGATTCAGCAATTCTCTGGTATGCCGGTGGTGTTTGATCAACTGATCAGGATGATGTTCTGGTTCCATGAATGATTACTGTTTGCCCATATATTGTGATTTCAGTGCCTGGATTCTTCGCAACAGGAAGCTATTACAAGCGACTCAGGCTTCGATATCATCTGTAATTTCAATAGTTTTGCTGACCAATATTCTATCTGTCATTAATCCTCTGCATCAAACACCTAATTTGTATTATCGTGGGTTGTTTTGCTGTGTTGTGAGTGTTAACCAAGTTAATCAAATTGTCATAATTGTTCTTTATATTCATTACACACCTGGTATCGCAGGACTATAGATAATAGCCGGGAAAATCATGCGACCAATATTTCTACATCAGTAAGGAGGAAAGTAGCTATGAGTGAGTTTGAATTAATTATTAATGATGTTAACACAGTGCACGGCACCACAGAGGAAGCCAAGCAGGCTGCGTATGTTGAGCAGGTACACCGCTGGGGGCAGGAGCAGCCTATTGAATGGTATGAAACTGAAGTCGGCTGGGAAGGCTTCAATGACCTAGGATTCTACCTGATAAAGAAAATTAGTGAAGATATCCAGCTACTGTCAATTAAGACTCAGTGAGAAAGGTAGTACGGTTTTCTTATTTTTTTCTTGGCACATAGATTATTCCTCTGCATGCCCATCCACGTGTAGTGCATATATTCCAGATTTCTGTATTCGCCAGCAGCGGAATTTATTAAATATCAGAGACAACTGGTTGCTCGTTCGGATAATGCAATAACGCTATGTGTTTACCCGTCGGCATTACCAAAATGGGCGGTAATAAATGCGTATACTGATGGTATCCGATGTTTTTTTTCCGCGTGTCAATGGTGTTTCGACCTCTATCCAGACATTCCTGCGCGAACTCACATCGCAGGGCCACGAGGTAACGCTAATCGCACCTGATTACGACCAGGTGGGTATAGAAGATGACCTAAAAAGCGATATTATACGCATCCCTTCTCGCCGTGTGCTGATGGATCCGGAAGATCGAATGATGCAGATGAGCTATATCACCGCACTAGTCGATGAGTTGCGCGAGCGAAAATTTGATCTGATACATATCCATACCCCCTTCATTGCCCATTACGCAGGGCTAAGGCTGGCAAAAGCATTAGTGTTGCCAGTTGTGGAGTCATACCACACATATTTTGAAGAATATCTTTACAACTACATTCGCTGGCTACCGCAAGAATGGCTGCGTGCGCTGGCTCGAGAATTTTCTCGTCGGCAATGTAATCATGTAGATGCAGTAGTTGTTCCTTCTGAACCAATGGCAGATGTCTTGCGTGGGTACAGTATAGAGAGTTGCATGTATATTGTGCCTACAGGTATTAATTTACCTGAGTTTACTGACAGTGATGGCAGGTGTTTTCGTCAAAAGCACGACATTGCTCAGGACCGACCCGTACTGATCTATATCGGAAGACTGGCCCATGAAAAAAATATACTTTTCCTCCTGGACGTGTTGAAAAAGTTAAAGCCAGGATGTCCTGACGTTCTCTGGCTACTAGCAGGGGAGGGACCTGCAATCGCAGAGCTAAAAGATGCCGCTGACGCCAGGAGTCTAAATGACAATATTCTTTTTGTTGGATATCAGCAGCGGGGGAAGGCGCTCAATAGCTGCTACAGGGCAGGAAATGTATTTATTTTTGCCTCTCGCACAGAGACACAGGGCCTGGTATTGCTTGAGTCTATGGCTTTGGGTGTGCCGGTGCTCTCAACGGCCATAATGGGGACCCGTGATGTACTCTCTGAAGGATACGGTTGCATGATCGCCGATGAAGATGCTGACAGTTTTGCGAAAACAGCCCTCTGGTTACTTGAAAACCCTGGTGTGCGTGCCTTGATGGCGGATTCAGGTCGACAGTATGCGCAGCGTTGGTCGGCACCGATTATGGCAGGTCGATTGCTTAATGTTTATACGGAAAGCATAACCAGGAAACAATCAGGCATTGCAGAGTTGGCGTTAGAGCAGAGCTGATCTCCTGTATTCTATTTTTTGAAATTTAATAGCAGGCGAATTACGACAAATACAATATAGAATTTCAATCCTGATCTTTGCCGGGCGCCTGTGGGATTCGTGAGAGAGTGTCATGGATTCCGGGGAATCGTTCAGTGATGTTCAGGATCCAGTCACGCATCCTCGTTGAATAACGCATCACGAGTGGAACACCAACGACCAGCAACGGCAAGCCTAGTGGTATTGGTAGCAGCAGCATCAGCAGACCAATGAAGACGGTAATGCTACCGAGGGCTAGAAATAACCATTTCATTGAATGGCATACGGCTTGTATGATCGCTTATACACATTTTTTAAACATGACACAGGATTGTTGCAGTATGATGAAATATCAAATCACCCATAGGAATGCTTTTAACAAATAAATCTCACTAGCACGTATTAGCTTACAAGTTGTTGACTGGCTGTTTCGGTGCGATGGTTTCTGAATATGTATTGGGCATTTAATGCGTCAATAAAAAAATATTTTTATTATTTTTATATAATTTATTTAGCATTTACTTATTTACCTATGCAGTTATCAAGAATATAATTGAGAACTATTCTCGTTTGGAAGCTATGCCGCAATATGCAAAGTCAGCCCCTTAGCGATATTCCTGCTGGTGAGACCGTGCGGCTGGTGTCAATTGATGGCGGTCGTCAGTTGACACGCCGCTTGTTGTCGCTTGGTATTACACCAGGTGCTGAGCTGCAAATCCTGCATCGACGGGGACAGGGAGTTGTGATTGGCCGAAATGGAAATCGTGTAGCCCTGGGCAGAGGCATCGCTGAAAAACTGCAGGCAGAGAAAATCGACTGATGGCAGGTCGTTGCGAAACCGAGAATGGCGTGACTGAAAAGCCTGGCTCCCTGACTTTTGCCCTGGCTGGGAACCCGAATTGCGGTAAGTCAGCGCTGTTCAACACATTCACCGGCATTCGACAGAAAACAGGCAACTGGCCCGGCGTCACTGTTGACCGCAAGGAAGGGCGTTTCGAGATAGATGGCCGCGACGTCTCAGTCATAGACCTGCCTGGTATCTATTCTCTCGACGCAAGTTCACTCGACGAAGAAGTCACGCGTGACTATCTATTGTCAAAAAATGCTGACTTGATCGTCAACGTTGTTGATGCTTCAAACCTCGAGCGCAATCTCTACCTCACTGTGCAATTGCTGGAAATGGGCGTGCCTGTTGTGCTGGCTCTCAACATGATGGATGTTGCCCGCAAGCGCGGCATCCAGGTTGACACAGCGAAGCTGTCACAGAAACTCGGCTGCCCGGTAGTCCCTATTGTCGCAACAACCAGGGAAGGTATCTCAGAGCTCAAAGCACGGATGATCGCTGTGGCGGAAGGTATAGAGCAGGGTGGGTTCCCGCTCGCCCTTGATGAAGTCGTTGAACAGGCAGTCAGTGACCTTGAAAGCCTGTTGGCTGATTTACCTGAAGATAATCGCCGTTGGCTCACCATTAAATTGATTGAAAGCGAGCAAACCGATATAGGGTTAGAGGCTGAAACGGCAGACAAGATCAATTTCTGGCGCCAGCAGATATCTGATCGTGCTGGTGAAGATGCCGATATCCTGATTGCTGACACCCGCTACGGCCACGCGCATACGCTGGCGCAGACGGTGGTTCGGACTCAGGGAAAAGTGACTCGTACACTCAGTGACAGTATTGACCGCGTGGTGCTGGGTAGATTCACAGGCATTCCATTGTTCCTGCTCATCATGTACCTGATGTTCTTATTCACCATAAATGTCGGCGGCGCGTTTGTCGATTTCTTTGACGGCGCAGCCAATGCACTGTTTGTGAATGGGTTTGGTGGGCTGTTGTCGGCGATTGGTTCTCCTGAATGGCTAAGAGTAATTCTGGCCGATGGTGTCGGCGGTGGCCTGCAGATTGTTTCTACGTTTATCCCGATTATTACTGCACTGTATTTGTTTCTCTCGGTACTTGAGGACTCCGGTTACATGGCACGCGCTGCCTTTGTGATGGATCGTGCGATGCGTTCGATCGGCTTACCCGGTAAAGCTTTTGTTCCGCTGATTGTTGGATTTGGCTGTAATGTGCCGGCGATTATGGCGACACGAACGCTGGAAAATGAGCGAGAGAGAAAACTCACTATCCTGATGAATCCGTTTATGTCCTGCGGTGCACGACTGCCAGTCTATGCGCTGTTTGCTGCCGCCTTCTTTCCTCATTCCGGTCAGAATATTGTTTTCGCCCTTTACCTGATCGGTATAGCTGTGGCGATACTTACCGGCCTGCTGATGAAGCACACACTGCTGCCGGGGGCGAGTAGTGGCTTTATGATGGAACTCCCTCCTTATCATGTGCCGACACTGAAAGGCATTTTTTTGCGTGCGTGGGATCGTGTCAGGCTATTTGTAAAAGAAGCTGGGCAAATCATAATACTTATGGTGCTGGTTCTGAACTCATTGAACTCTATTGGCACAGATGGATCGTTTGGTAATGAGGATAGTGAAAAATCTGTACTCAGTGCAGCCAGCCGTGTGATGGTCCCCGTGTTCGCCCCGATGGGAATTCAGGAAAATAACTGGCCTGCTGTGGTGGGAATAGTCTCCGGCGTACTGGCCAAAGAAGTGGTGGTTGGAACGCTGGACAACCTCTACACAAGTCTTGCAGAAGATGGAGCAGGGAAAGAAGAGGTCTTTAGCCTCTGGCAGCAACTGGCTGCGGCGGCGGCAACAGTACCGGCAAATCTCGCTGACCTTGGAGATGACCTGCTCGATCCACTTGGAATTAGCGTCGTCAGTACAATTGATACTGAAACGGCGGCCGCAGAACAGGGTGTCAGGCAAGGCGTATTCGGCGCGATGAATAGCCGTTTTGATGGTGCAGCAGGTGCTTTTTCCTACCTGCTGTTTATCCTGTTGTACTTTCCCTGTATTGCCACTATTGGAGCTATTAAACGTGAGGCAGGTCGACCCTGGGCATTGTTTGTAGCGGCCTGGACTACCGCTGTTGCCTATATAACTGCATCCAGTTTCTACCAGATAGCAAGATGGGCTGAACATCCCCTGTCCTCATTTCTTTTGCTTGCTAGTATGTGGCTGGCATTCACAGTACTAATTATTGGCCTGAGGCAGTGGGGGCGAAGAAATAAAGACCCAAAATTAACAACGGTAAGAGCCGAGGC
>JARFQI010000164.1 GCA_029287855.1 Arenicellales bacterium
AAGAAAAGAGTCTCGCCCATAAAGGGCGAAACAGATAAGAAAATTCAAGATATTACTCAAAAACCACCCACACAAAAAGTACAAAAATAATCGCTCAGTTTTATTGCTATACTCCAGCCCACATATGATCATTCATGAGAGTATTCTTTGCTTCGTTTTACCCTGAGACGCTTCATTGGTGCCTGGCCTACGCTGCTGGTATTAATGACGCTGGCCTTTTTCATGATGCGTGCTGCACCGGGGGGGCCCTTCGATACGGAAAAGACGCTGCCACCGGAAATACAGGCAAATCTCGACAAGAAATACCATCTCGATGAACCGCTGATACAGCAATACGGCCGTTACCTTCTGGATCTCGCTCAGGGTGATTTCGGGCCTTCTTTCCAGTACAAGGATTACTCTGTCAATGAACTGATTGCGCAGGGCTTTCCAGTGTCATTACGACTGGGCGGCACTGCCATCATACTGGCCTTTTTTATCGGCAGTTTACTTGGCACTATCGCTGCACTGCGACAAAACACGGCGACAGACTATACCGTCATGGCGGCTGCGATGACCGGCATCTCGATTCCGAATTTCGTGCTTGCGCCATTACTGATCCTGTTATTTGCAGTTCATCTACAATGGTTGCCAGCCGGAGGCTGGAATGATGGTGCATTTGTTAACACGATCTTGCCCATCATCGCCCTCACCCTGCCCTATGTGGCTTATATCTCACGCCTGATGCGCAGCAGCATGATTGAAGTTCTGCGCAGTAATCCTATCCGCACTGCACGCGCCAAAGGTCTGCCCGAACGCACAATAATATTACGCCACGCATTGAAGCCCGCATTGCTGCCGGTGATCTCATTTCTTGGCCCGGCAACTGCCGGCATCATCACCGGCTCTGTCGTCATTGAACAAATTTTCGGCATCCCGGGCATCGGGCGCTACTTTGTACAGGGGGCGCTGAATCGTGACTACACGCTAGTGATGGGTGTCGTCGTGTTCTATGGCGTTTTAATTATCGCCTTCAACTTTATTGTCGATGTGGTATATGCGCTGCTCGATCCCAAGATCCGTTACTAAAAATCATTATTGATGAGCGCTACTGACTGAACCATGGTAACTGCTAAAGACATTAATGCCCTGCAATCGCTGAATAGCCAGGAAGAATTAAAAGGCCGCAGCCTGTGGAGTGATGCCGCGCAACGTTTAAAGATGAACAAGGCAGCGGTCACCAGCGTCATACTACTGCTAATCATTACTTTGCTGGTCATTGTCGCTCCGTCATTCAGCCCCTATAGCTTCGATGAAATCGACTGGGACCTGATCTCGACACCGCCCAGTATCGAGAACATGCATATCTTCGGTACCGATGCGATTGGTCGTGACCTGTTCGTGCGCACCCTCTACGGTGGACGCATGTCGTTACTGATTGGTGTCATCGCCACCCTGGTCAGTTTGTTTATCGGTATTACTTACGGTGCCACTGCCGGTTATATCGGTGGTCGAACCGATACCATCATGATGCGCATTGTAGATATTCTTTATGCCACACCATTTATGTTTTTCGTTATCCTGTTAATGGTCTTCTTCGGTCGAAATATTTACCTGATCTTTATCGCTATTGGTGCCATCAACTGGCTGGATATGGCACGTATCGTCCGAGGGCAAACACTGAGCCTTAAACGTAAGGAATTTGTTGAGGCAGCAATTGCCTGTGGTGTCAGCACGCCACGCATCATCCTGCGACATATCGTACCCAACCTGCTTGGCATTGTTGTGGTATATGTCACATTAACCATTCCGCAGGTTATCCTGGTTGAATCTTTCCTCAGCTTCCTTGGTCTCGGTGTGCAGGAACCTGACACCAGTTGGGGAGCGCTGGTGAATGAAGGCGCTCAGGATATGGAAATCGCGCCGTGGGCCCTGCTGTTCCCGGCCGGCTTCCTCGCAACCACCCTGTTTTGCTTCAACTTCATTGGTGATGGACTACGCGATGCACTGGATCCTAAAGACCGATAATAGGCAGATAAAAGATAGAAAAACTTGTATAGATGTCATTACTTGAAATCAACAATCTGAATACCCGCTTCAAGACCATGGACGGGGAAGTTGCTGCCGTTAATGACATCTCCTTTAGCATGGAAACCGGTGAAACCCTCGGCATCGTTGGCGAATCCGGTTCCGGCAAGACACAACTGGTGCTTTCCTTCATGGGGCTGCTGGCGACCAATGGCCGGGCCGATGGCAGTGCGCGCTTCAAAGGTCAGGAGCTTATCGACCTGCCCGTAAAAGAGCTCAACAAGATTCGTGGCGATCGCATGACGATGATCTTTCAGGACCCGATGACCTGTTTAAACGGTTACCTGACCATCGCCCGGCAAATGACCGAAGTGCTGATCCTGCATAAAGGTATGAGCATGGCTGATGCCCGCAAACGCTCTATAGAGATGCTCGATGCGGTTCATATCCCTGATGCGAAAAGCCGTATTGATCGTTACCCGCATGAATTCTCCGGCGGTATGCGTCAGCGTGTAATGATTGCGATGTCACTATTGTGTGAGCCTGATTTATTGATTGCCGATGAGCCCACCACGGCGCTCGATGTTACTGTGCAGGCACAGATTATTGATGTCATGAACGAACTTAAAACAGACATGAACATGGGCATCATCCTGATTACCCATGACCTCGGCGTAATCGCTGGCATTTCGGATAATGTTGCAGTGATGTATGCCGGCCGTATCTGTGAATATGCGCCCGTTGATGACTTATTTAATGACCCTCAGCACCCTTACACGCGAGGTCTGCTGCAGTCAGTAACTCGACTGGATAGCGACAGCAGCCGCGCACTGCATGCTATTCCCGGCAACCCGCCAAACATGACACAACTTCCCGCAGGTTGTGCGTTTCAGGAGCGATGCGAATTTCAACGGGAAATATGCCTGACACAGCGCCCTGTTTTACATCGCATCAGTGAGAAACGGCAAAAAGCCTGCCACCTGGAGGCACTCTAGTGAGCGCTACTATCGCCGAACCACTGCTGGAAGTCAGTCACTGCAAGGTCTGGTTTACTATCCCTGGACAAGGTGTGTGGAACCGCCAGAAGCAAACTCTAAAGGCGGTTGATGATATTAGTTTTACCCTGCAGGCAGGCGAAACGCTGGGCATCGTCGGCGAATCAGGCTGCGGAAAGTCTACCCTGGCGCGCGGCATACTGGGTCTTGAAACTGTCACTTCGGGCAGTATTAAACTAAATGGCGAAGAGCTGACCACACTGGATAAAAAATC
This sequence comes from Arenicellales bacterium, assembly GCA_029287855.1. Classification (GTDB taxonomy): domain Bacteria; phylum Pseudomonadota; class Gammaproteobacteria; order BMS3Bbin11; family BMS3Bbin11; genus BMS3Bbin11. The sequence continues at coordinate 3,277 of JARFQI010000164.1, forward strand.
TTTTCGCAACAAACGTAAAAATATGCAGATCATCTTCCAGGATCCGCTGGCATCGCTGGATCCAAGAATGACCGTCAGTGAAATCATCTCCGAACCATTACAGGTTTTTCAGCCGGAATTATCCAGCAGACTACGAAAGAAAAGGGTGCAGCAGATGATGCTGCGCGTGGGTCTGCTGCCAAACCAGATCAATCGTTATCCACACGAGTTCTCCGGCGGACAGGCTCAGCGCATAGGCATAGCCCGTGCACTAATACTAAAACCCGAACTGCTAATCTGTGATGAGCCGGTTAGTGCACTGGATGTTTCCATTCAGGCACAGATCATTAACCTGCTGATGGAACTGCAACGGGAAATGGGACTGTCGATGATCTTCATTGCCCATGACCTCAGCGTAGTAAAACACATATCGCACCGTGTCATGGTGATGTACATGGGTAAGGTGGTCGAAATGGCCTCGAGAGATGATCTGTATCGGCATCCACGTCACCCCTATACACAGGCCCTGATGCAATCAATTCCAATACCGGATCCCACTGTTGAGCGGGCTAAACGTGGAGCCCCGTTGAAAGGCGACCTGCCCTCGCCGATGGATCCACCGAGCGGCTGCACATTCCGCACCCGCTGCCCAAAGGTACAGCAACGTTGTGTAACTGAGATCCCTGACTGGAAAGAAAAGGCCCCGGATCACTGGGTCGCCTGCCACTTTCCAATTACTTAATCATTAATACTTATTATTGGTAGTTTGAAACTTGAATCTTAATACTTTGAACTTGAAACGATTATTTCTTTTATTTATAGCGATATTTCTTTCCGGCTGTATAGCCCCTTCGCCAGAACCGGGCATAGGTAAGGTACTCGACTGGGAAGAACTTCCCGGCTGGCAGCAGGACAAGCACGCCGAAGCCTGGCCCGCTCTTTTACAGCAATGCAAGGTATTGCCAAAAAAGAAGCCGCAATGGAAAAAAATCTGTCTTGATGCCGATCTGCTTGGCGACATCGATAACAAAACAGCTCGCCACTTTTTCGAAACCAGGTTTACCGCGCATCAAATCATTCCTTCTAACAAGAAGGATGGCAGTCCAGGCACAGGCCTGGTCACCGGTTACTACGAACCATTACTCAAAGGAAGCCTGGCACCCGACGATCAATATAAATATCCGCTTTATGCAAGGCCTGAAGATTTACTGCGAATTGAGCTTGCTGAAGTGTATCCTGAACTGTCAAAGATGAGACTGCGTGGACGTATCGTCGGCAATAAAGTCGTCGCCTACCATGATCGCAAGGCGATAGACAGAGAAGACTCACCGCTGACAGGCAAAGAGCTGGTCTGGATTGATGATCCCGTTGCTGTATTTTTTCTGCATGTACAGGGATCAGGGCGTATCCAGCTCAAGGATGGCAGCATGATGGCAGTCGGTTATGCAGACCAGAATGGCCAGCCCTATAGCTCCATAGGAAAGATATTAATCGAGCGCGGTGAGATTGAACGCGAAGACATCAGCCTGTTTACTATCCGCAAGTGGTTGCAGCAGAATCCCGAACAGGCACAGGCACTGTTGGAAGAAAATCGCAGCTACGTCTTTTTCCAGATGCGAGAAAATGCCAAAGAAAATCCACGCGGATCACTGAATATTCCACTGACGCCGTCGCGCAGCATCGCCGTCGATCCGAGCAATATTCCTCTCGGCAGCCCGGTGTGGCTCGACACCAGCTACCCCGGTGAGCCAGACCACACCTTGCAACGCCTTACCTTCGCACAGGATACCGGCGGCGCTATCAAGGGCTATGCGCGAGCAGATATGTTCTGGGGTAACGGCGAAATGGCAGAAAAACTGGCTGGTGAAATGAAACAGCAGGCCCGGTTGTATGTGTTA
>JARFQI010000178.1 GCA_029287855.1 Arenicellales bacterium
CTGTCTTAAGCCACTAGTTATGGCAGTGAAACACAAGTTCAATTATCTCGATATGCAGTAAGCTTGTCCATGTAAACCTCTGATTTAAAACCATTGCAGAATCAGGGAATAGCTATCACAATTAAGACAAACAGAATAAGTATAAGCAGAATACGAATCCATCTTAGCTGGCGATTTTCAAACGAAAGATGTGAGACGAGAGCAACGGTATCTTCTCTCGTCCTGACTATCGATCGCCTTCTCTGTTTTTCGTCGTAGCGTTCTTTACCGACAGCTTCACTGTCTCCTGTTATGACCTTGAGTGCTGACACTTTCCTGTCGTATGTTCATCGAGTACCTTGTCTCATATTTTTTATCTATATGATGTGTAGCATAACCAGTTTTCATCCGGGTGTCATACTGGCCTGTACATAACGACAGGTTTAAAGTCATTGTTACTGAAGAGTTTTGTGATAGAGAAAAGACTATTGCTCTCTACACCGACATTTACTACCGTTGTGATGGAGTATTTCAGCAATGAAGATACAATAATTGTGTTAATTTAATATAGACATTTCCGCTGTACGCTGTTCCCTGGAGAATGAGAAATGAAAATACCGACGCTGACAAATACACTAGTCCTTATTCCATTCCTGGTAATACTGTGCGCGGGCGCACAGGCATCAGAGGAGATGCCAATTGCCGATGTCCACATCCATTATAATATTGACCAGGCCGAAGTTACAGATACTGAAGATGCAATAAAACAACTTAACGACAACAATGTATTGTTCAGCGTCATCTCGAGCAAGCCGCCTGCGATGGCGCTGGATCTGGTAGAAGCCGCTGGTGGCTGGATCATTCCTTTCTATATGCCCTACCTGGAACCTGATCGTAAACGTGACTGGTACTTTGATGAACGAGTACTGCCTGCATCGCGTGAAGCACTGAAATCTGGTCGCTTTAAAGGGCTTGGCGAACTGCATCTTATTGTCGGCTACGCCCCCGCTTTGAACAAACCACAGGAAGTCATTGATGGGATGCTTGAGTTGGCCAGAGAGTTCGATGTCCCGGTAAATATCCACGCCGAAGCCTCCAGTCATTTGTATTTTCTGCCTTTATGCCAGCGTCATCCAGATGTAAAGATACAGTGGGCACATGCAGGCAGTCCTCTGCCGCCAGATGAGGTGGCTTCATTGTTGCGAGCCTGCCCGAATGTATGGGTCGACCTCTCAGCGCGCGATCACATGCGCTATGGACAGATGTACCCGATCATCGATGACAAAGGCTACTTGCTGCCAGAATGGCAGAAATTCGTCATCGAATTTCAGGATCGCATCATGATCGGTTCGGATCCGACATATTTCGAAGGGGAAGCTACCTGGGATATGGCAAATACCGGCTGGAATCATGTCAGTGAAGTCATCGCTTTTCATCGCCGCTGGATGGATGGTATGCCTGTGGATATCAGGACAAAAATCGCTACTGAAAACGCCCGCAGATTTTTTGGTGAAACGGCTGAAGAAGCCATACGTGTGAGAAAAGCTGGTCAGAAATGAAGAATTCCGACGGACTGGCAGATAGGAGAAATAACGTTTTCAGGTATGGTTGATAGAATGAATATCACCCCTGAACATCCTATTTGATGGGTAATGTCAGGGTGACTCTCAGTCCTCCGCCAGGACGATTCTCCGCTAACGCCGCACCTCCATGGGCGACGAGAGTGCGACCGGTGATTGCCAGACCGAGACCATAGCCGCCGCTATCACGATCCCTGGCCTTAGCGACACGGGTGAATGGCTCAAACAGCCTGGCAAGTGCATCTTCCGGCACACCTGGCCCCTGGTCATCAATGATAATCTTTAGCTCACCTTCAGCCTGCTGAAGGTGAATCAGCACATTGCTGGCTTTAGGCGTATAACTCAGTGCATTACGCACTACGTTCTCTATAGCTGAGTGCAGCAGAAGCGGATCTCCCATCACCATCACTTCATCGCAAGGTTCGAGCAATACGCTGCGTTGATGAACCACACCCTCAAAATTTGCATCCGCCACTATGCTTTTCAGTAGTTCACAAATTGGAACAGCTTGCCTCTCCAGTAATGACTGTCCTGATTCAATACGCGCCAGTGACAAAAGACCAGTCACCAGTCGCTCAAGTTCGTCTGCCTCTTTTTCAACCCTGCTCAACGCCAGTGCCGGGTCTTCGGCTCGCTCGGCCAATTCCAGGGCAATTCGCAATCGTGCCAATGGTGAACGCAGTTCGTGGGAGACGTCACTGACGAGCTGCTGCTGACTTGCTATCATTTCACTTATGCGTTGTGCCATCAGGTTAAAATCACCCGCTAATGCAGAAATTTCATCGCCGCCGGCGATAGTGACACGCGCTGAAAGATCACCACCAGCAATCACCTGTGCCGCACTGCGCAGTTGTTTAATGCGTCGGCTTAACACCGTTGCAAGCATATAACTGACCAGGCCGATAATTAAAACAGCAATCACAACCCAGACTATCAGCGGCAGGCGCTGCATATGTCCAAGGTCAAGTTGCCTGACGAGGTAAAGCGGCGGACTAACTCCGGGCAGTGCAACAATTACTGCAACGCGCCCAAATTTCAAATGCTTTATGCCTGCTGTTACCGGTCTATGCCGCCACGGTTTAGACTGTCCACGATGGCGCTTAAATGGACTAACCCCCTGTTCATCCAGCAACAGCGGTCTCTGCAGGCGGCCCTGCTGGAAAAACCATCTCCTGGTGGCATGATGACCGCCTTCAAGCCAGAGTGTCGCCACAACCTCCGCCTGCGCCTCCAGAACCGCCTCAGCACGTTCAATGGCCTCGTTACTGGAATAACGACCAAGCAAAAAAAAGCTACCAGCAAGCAATATTGCAGCCAGCCAGAAGGAAACAAATATACGCAGGAACAGGCTCATCCATTCACCAGGTACTGGTAACCTGCCCCACGCACCGTCTGAATGCGAGGACTGCCGTCATCCATAGGTCCCAGCTTGCGCCGAACTTGCGCCATATGGGTTTCGATGCGCCGGTCAGAAGCCATCAGGGGACGACCCAGTCCTTCGGCCGCCAGCCGTTCGCGGCTGACAACCTTGCCTGCTTCCTTTATCAGCAGAGCAAGCAGATTGAACTCAGCTCCGGTTAATACAACCGACTTGCCACTTACAAGCAGCTGGCGTGACTGCTCATCAAGCTGTAGATCACCAACTATTAGGTGGCCACCGTGGCTGTCTGCTGTACTTCGCCGTGTCAATGCCCTGAGTCGTGCCACCAGTACACGCGGACTGACCGGTTTGGTCACGTAGTCATCGGCACCCAGTTCCAGCCCCAGCACAGTGTCTGTATCTTCACCGCGTGCGGTGAGCATTAAAACCGGTGAATCGCTGGTTAAGCGGATTGCTTTCAGCAGGTCGAAGCCGTTCATGCCAGGCAGCATGACATCGAGAATAATCGCATCCCAGCCGCTGTCTACATACGTCAGAGCAGCGTTGCCATCATGTACCGCTATAACTTCGAAACCATCACCTTGCAGGTATTCGGTCAGCAGTTCACAAAGTGCTACGTCATCATCGACCAGAAGTATGCGCATCATCATATCTCCAAGAAGTATATTTTGAACCCTTAATTGCGCGATGCAAAGTTCAGGCGATAACTCTTTGCACTTCTTTGCATTCCTTGATCTCTCCTGACACTACTATAACCGCCACTTCGATAAAATATCACTACCGTCAATAGCGGCAAATCAAACAACATTATTAAGGAGTGATACGATGAACAAAACAACTAAATCCATTCTTGTTGGAACCACACTACTTGCGATAGTCGGTAGTGCTTCCGCTTTTGCTGGACCAGGCTACTGCAACAAACGTGGAGGGCCTATGCAGGCGGTCCAGCAACTGAATAATCTGACTATCGAGCAACGCGATCAGTTGAACAACCTGCGCAACACCCAGCGCGCCAGCATGCGTGCTCAAAAGGATGCCATGTCAGATAATCGTGATGCCTTACGCGCAGCAATTAGAAGCGACGCTGATGCCGAGACCATCAAGAAACTGGCCGAAGCCCAGGGCGCCGCGGTTACAGCCATGATTATCCATCGTGCAGAAATGAAAAAAAAGGTTGATGCCATCCTCACCGAGGAACAGCGCAAGCAACTTGCGAATATGGCAGCAACAAATTTCGGATCGCCAAGAGGCGGCCCTCGAGGCTGGTAAACTTTAAAGGGGCCATATTCATGGCCCCTTATTTCAAATACAGAATTTGTATCAACAGTTAAACAACAACCGAGCGATCCCAAAGGTTTGGAACCACTGAGCTCGAATAACCTGATATAAATGTGCTGCTGATGCCAGACGGAAGCTCGTAAACATGACGGCTTACTGCACCGATATTCGCTCCATATACATGGATGCTGACGGAGGGTTTGTCAGTCAGTGCATTCGAGACCCTGTGAATGTCACCAATGCGCGGTGAAACCAGGTCTATGCCGCCTGGTGGTATCTGATGTGAACCTGCAGCAAGCAAATTTCCACTGTCAGGATCAAAGTTAAATTCTTCGCAAATTTCTGAGCCACGCATTACACCGACCATGCCCCATACCGTATGGTCATGCACTGGTGTTTTCTGTCCAGGTCCCCAGACAAAGCTCACCACGGAGAAACGTTCCATCGGATCACAGTACAACAGGTATTGCTGATAACGTTCCGGACTCGGTGTGGAAAACTGGTCTGGTAACCAGTCATCATTATCGATCAGGCCCGACAGAAGAGTCTTGCCATTTTTGAGTATGAGCTCCTCGTCATCAACAGATTCGTCAATGAGTGCAGTAAAGTGCTGAACGAAGTTTCTGAACCTGGCAATGTCTGTCATTGGTAAACCTCACTCAATTCCGATGATCTAACGAACTTGGCGTTTTAACCTCCGCGCCGATGCATCTCGCGCATGCTTTCGCTTAAATGCTCAGCAATAAGTGAAACAAGTCTGAGACCCTCCTGAGTTCCGTCATTGCAGCCAAGCTTACACAAGCCTACGACTCCCCCCTTGGCCGGTGGTGCAGTTGCGATATCACGGCTGGCGGCAGTAAAGGCATTAGACAGACTGATCAGGAAGCGTTGATTTTCCGGTCGATCAAGTTCCTGCAGTAAATGTATCAGGCCTTCATTGCGAGTGAGGCGGTCTAACAGCGTAATACCTTCACTGAAGGCCGAAGCCATTCGGGAAACCATGTCATCTGTCAGTGCATCCTGTGCCGCAGCGACCAGTGATGCAAGTTCAGCGAGCCCGTCTAAATTGATATTTTCCACCGCTTCGGGGGATTTATCTTTCTCAGTAGTCATATAGAGTAGCTCCTCAAAGTAGACCGCGTACGCTGGTCCAGTACATTTTATTATAAGACATCTTGAACCAGTGCATTGACTTGTTTGCGGCCCTCAGGTCAGGTGGATTTTCATAGTTAAAATTGGCATAAGTTGCCTTGTCATGGCCTGCTTCAATGAAACAATACACCTTGCCATCATATTCAGTTACCGGCACACCGATCTTGACTATAGAAGCAATGTTTTCAGATATAACTTCGGCCTCAAAATGTGCCGCTGAGCCTGTCTTGCTAACGGGAAGGTTGGTTGTATCACCTACAACATAGACATTATCGTGGCCCTCCATAGTAAGCTGGTATCGGTCAGTCGGAATCCAGCCATCCTTACCGAGTCCGTTGTCTTCAATGACTCCCATGCCATGGTGCTCAGGGATGGAGATCAGCAAATCATATTTGTACTCTGATCCTTCCATACTCTTGACAATTTTGTTTTCCACATCCACTTCTTCTATATTGAACAGTGTCTCGTACTCAACTCCCATTCGGTCAAATTCGGGTTTGGCCCAGATGGCAACATTCTCAATGCTGTGAATACGGTTAATCGGATAGTGGTATTTAATATTGACCTTGTCACGAATACCGCGCTTGTTAAAATAATCATGCAGAGAAAAGGTGACCTCGACAGGTGCAATCGGACATTTATGCGGTACACCGACGACGATGCCAACATTACCACCTTCAAACTCGCGCAGTTTCTTGAACATACTCACTGCTCCGGCTTCCGTGTAAAAGGTTTCGCTTCCCTCTTCCAGCCCGGGGATCTTTCTAGGCATTACCCGTGATCCAGTGGCAATGACCAGAATATCATAAGCATAGGTTTTACCACTTTTAGTTGTTACTTCCTTTCTGTCGAGCTCAAATTTATCAACAGGATCGACATGGAATTCAATGCTGCTCTCGAGTAATGTGGCCTGTTTACGATATAGTTCATCCGGCATCATTTGTCCGAACGCAACATACAGCAGACCTGGCTGGTACATGTGCAGATCAGAGGCTGACAGCATAGTGATATTTGCAGTCCTGGCACGTATCTCAGAATCGAGTCGCCGTGCAAGGTTGTTGGCAATAATAGTGCCACCGGTACCGCCACCAACAATTAATATTCTCATTGCATTCTCCTAATTCTAAATCTCAGGACGTTACTGGCCGCATGCCAGACTTATAGATAAAACCTTTATAGTTATGAATCGATTACTTGGCCTTGCGTACTGATATGTGCCAGACATCACCTACTTTCTCGCTGTTTACCATTTCGTGACCGATCTTATTAACCCATTCAGGCACATCAGTTGCCGTTCCCTGGTCCGTCGACAACAGCTCAATCACATCACCGACTTCTGCCTGCTTCATGTAGGTAATCAGTTCCATCAGCGGCCCGGGGCAATAGGTATTGCATGCGTCGACAACCTTGGTTTCACTCATTAGATTTATACTCCTGTATTGTTTCTGTGCATTCAGAAAGTGAGGACCTGTCCACCTTCCGCGTCCATTAAAAATTTCGTCAGACCCGTCGCCGGCCCAAAACCGGGATCGAGGTTATCATCAGTGATTTCCAGTAAATCCATTGCCATTGAACAAGGCAATAAAAGTGCATCACCAAGATCGGCTGCCTGCTGGAACAGCACCTTGAATGGTGGCACACCTTTTTTGTCCAGCATGCCTCCGAATACTCCTTCAGCCGGTGCACTGGCCGAATTACCTTCTACAAAATACGTCAGTGCATTCATGGAAAAGAAAACGGTAACTTTATCTCCACTGGCGGCGGCAACAGAGGCAAACATCGAAGCCATCTGCAATTTTTCGTGTGTTCCTGAAACACAAATAATGTGAAATTCACTAGGCATATTATTTCCTCTCTGGTGTTATGACGGTGAGCAAAGATGCCCGGCTGAATTCCTTGCCACTATGATTTGGCAGATAAAAGATTTACTGAGTTTATGGCTATAACTATGACTCATGTTACCGATGTCTGGATAAACCTAGTGGCAAGGGAAACCTTGTGAATGGCGCATATCATGTGCCGCGTTATGAACTGCTGATGTATTGACAAAACCTGCTGCATAAATGATCGCTGCTCCCAGCAAGAAGGCACAAATCAGCTGCACTGGTTTCGCAATAGCAGTAGAAATGCCTGAACTAGCCATACTGGCAGCTGTGGATGATTGATTTTGCATATCTATTCTCCTTGCTTCATAAGACCAAGTAATTATTAATTGGAAGGTAATTTATAATCTGGAGTTGCCGTATTGCCGGATTTAAATTCTGACCTCGTACTTGCAACAATTCGTCGGACAGACCATGCAGCGGCAAGACCTAATGCAAGCCAGAAAAAAAGATTGGCGATGGCTGTAGCACCAATGAACTGTTGTGCGAGCTGCTCCAGTTGAGCTGCGGCAGCCGGAGGCTGTTCCGCAAACATTGCACCGGGAGCATGAGGAGCGCCTACCAGGTGCGGAACAATCAGCAGTAATGGTGCTGCCCAGCGCCACGGTGATTTACCGTAGGCAAGGCCTGCAAGCCCAGCTGCTGTTGATACCACGGCGAACAACCACCATATCTGTCTCGCCTCCAGGTCGGCCGCCGCAGCTAACGGAATTTCTGGAGGCAAGCCAATCGCCGGTGCCAGCCAGAAAATTGTGTAGCCCGCGACACCCCAGACCAGGCCGTGCTGCCATTTGAAGCCAGGATTTTCCTTATGACTCAGACTGATCGATGCCATCATGGCAACCATCACTACTACAGCAAAGCCGATGGCAGTTAGAACATTAGACAATAAAGTGAATGCTGTCCGCTCAAAACCTTTATTCGGCGCCCATTCATCATCATCGGCTGAATGGCTGTGAGCTGCCTCAAGCTGCCCTGCACTTTCAATAGCAGGAACTGCAGCAGCCTGTTGCTCAAACACTTCCGCACTATGAATGATGGGAACAACCTGCCAGACCTGGGCCACGGTCAGTACCAGGCCTGATAAGGTACCAACCAGTAGTGCATAGAATACGACTTGCCGAAATATCATGTTATATCTCTCTCCGCCTGGCCTAGTGACAGGGGAAGCCCTGTGAGTGACGCATGTCATGAGCCGCATTATGCACCGCAGAGGTATTTACAAAACCCGCGGCATACAGGATCACTGCACCAAGTATAAACGCGCCGACAAGTTGTAAAGGTTTAGCGATCGTTGTTGAAATCGTTGCAGTCCGATTCGCGGTTGCGGTTGAAATCTGATTTTGCATAGTTATGTCCTCTAATTTTACGTAATTCAATTTTCAATCAATGATTAAGCCGCGCGATGCCAGCAATAGTGTTTGATGACATAGGCGCAAGTGCTATCGAGTATGTAACCGATAATACCAATGGTCAGCACCATTGCAGTCAGATGATCGTAGGACAGGGTCTCACGGGCATCCGCAATAGAATATCCAAGACCCGAAGTCACTCCGAGAAACTCTGCAGGTACCAGTACAATCCATGCGACACCCAGTGCAGCGCGTATACCAGTTACGATATCAAATGAAATTGCCGGCAGGATTATCTGTGTCAGCGTATGCCAGCGTGTTGCGCCAAGATTTTTCGCCACTTTGAACCAGGCCGGGTCAACCTTGGCCAGACCCGCCGCTGTCGCAAATGCCACAGGCCAGACCGAAGCGATTGAGAGCAGAAAGATAATCGCCTGGTCCCATGAGAGGAAGACGATTACCGCGATAGGCTCCCAGGAAAGCGGGCTGATCATACGCAGCAGCTGGAATGG
>JARFQI010000202.1 GCA_029287855.1 Arenicellales bacterium
TGGGCATCGAGCCGGATAGTCGACCAGGCCGAGTCACAGAGTTGAGCAATAAGATCGAGGATGAGCTCGAACCTGGATGCACTGACCTGGCGGAAACAAAGAAGCGAGAGAAAATATGGCTGCACTGATGGATGGCACTGATCAGGTGGCTCTGCTCACTGACAGGAACGATCGTAGCTGTCCAGGGGCGGGGTTCATTATCTATAAAATTTATAAAACTGAAACATCATATCAAACTATACATTAATCATCATGTGCGATAAATTTTGCCTTGTTATTTTCATAAGCCTATCGGGAAAGTGATGATACGAAAGATCCTAATAGCCAATCGAGGTGAAATTGCAGTACGGGTTATTCGTGCCTGTGCCGAGATGGGCATACGTTCAGTAGCCATCTATGCTGATTCAGATCGTTATTCTCTGCATGTCAAAAAAGCCGATGAGGCTTACAGTTTGGGTGCTGATCCTGTGACCGGTTATCTCAACATTCACCGCATCGTCAATCTTGCGTTAGAAACCGGTTGTGATGCGATTCATCCCGGTTACGGGTTTCTGTCAGAAAATGCCAGGTTTGCAGCAGTTTGTGAACAACGTGGCGTAACCTATATCGGTCCATCTGCGGAAGTGATCCGGCGCATGGGGGATAAAACTGAAGCGCGTAAGGCGATGGTGACTGCCGGTATTCCGGTTACACCGGGCACCAATGAGAATCTGAAAGATCTTGACGAAGCCCTGCAGATGGCTGAACAAGTCGGTTACCCGGTCATGCTGAAGGCGACCTCAGGTGGCGGCGGTCGTGGCATTCGCCGTTGTGACTCTGCCGATGACTTGCGTAGGAACTATGACCGGGTCATCTCTGAGGCGACAAAAGCCTTTGGCTCTGCCGAAGTCTTCATGGAAAAGTGTATTGTAAACCCTATACACATCGAGTTACAGATTCTGGCAGATAGCCATGGCAACTGTATTCATTTATATGAACGCGACTGCTCCATTCAACGCCGAAATCAGAAGCTAATTGAGATAGCTCCTTCTCCTCAACTTGATGAAGCACAGCGACAGTACTTAGGTGGCCTGTCAGTCATCGCAGCCAAATCGGTAGGTTATCGGGGAGCTGGTACGGTCGAATTTTTGCAGGATGAAAGTGGGCGATTCTATTTCATGGAGATGAATACCCGGGTTCAGGTTGAACACACTATCAGCGAAGCAATCACGGGCGTTGATATTGTAGAAGAACAGATCAGGATTGCGGCAGGGTTGCCACTAAAATTCAGGCAGGATCAAATCCAGCATAGAGGCTATGCGATCCAGTTTCGAGTCAATGCGGAAGATCCGAAAAATGATTTTTTGCCGAGCTTTGGTCGTATCTCTCGCTACTATGCACCGGGTGGGCCGGGTGTACGTACCGATACTGCAATCTACACTGGTTATACCATACCTCCTTATTACGATTCGATGATCGCCAAGGTCATTGTCTGGGCGCTGACCTGGGACGATGTGATTAATCGTGGACAACGCGCCCTGGATGATATGGTAGTACATGGTATCCGTACCACCAAGCCCTATTACCAGGAGATTCTCAAGCACCCTGAATTCCGTGCAGCACACTTTAACACCTCCTTTGTAGAGAACCACCCAGAGCTGACGAAATACTCTGACAAACGCAATAAAGAAGACTTGGCTGCTGCACTTGCTGTAGCTATTGCCGCCCATGCCGGACTCTAATGACGAATAAATGAATATGCCTAAAATCAAACTGACCGATGTTATTCTGCGCGATGCGCATCAATCACTAATTGCAACGCGCATGCGTACTGAAGATATGTTGCCAGTCTGCCCACAACTTGATGCGATGGGTTACTGGTCACTGGAATGCTGGGGTGGCGCGACCTACGATGCCTGTCTGCGTTTTCTCAAGGAAGATCCCTGGGAGCGGCTAAGAAAACTACGTGAAGCTTTACCCAATACTCGCTTACAGATGTTATTGCGTGGACAAAATCTGCTCGGTTATCGTCACTATGCGGATGATGTCGTCAGGGCTTTCGTAGACAAATCAGCACAAAATGGAATGGATGTATTCCGAATCTTCGATGCACTCAACGATGTGCGTAATCTGAAAACAGCTATCGAAGCCACCAATGAGTCTGGCAAACATGCCCAGGGTACACTCTGTTACACCGTCAGTCCGGTACACAGTGTGCAGGGTTTTGTGCAGATGGCGAAAGAGTTGCACGCCATGAATTGTGACAGTATCTGTATCAAGGATATGGCGGGACTGCTTACACCTTACGCGACCGCCGAACTAGTCAAGGCGCTAAAGGATGCGGTAGATCTCCCGCTGCATCTGCATTCACATAGTACGTCAGGACTGGCCGCCATGTGCCACCTGAAAGCTATCGAGAGTGGCTGTGAACATATTGATACGGCAATTTCCTCCTGGTCTGGCGGCACCAGCCATCCACCCACCGAGAGTCTGGTTGCCGCATTGCGAAACACTGAATATGATACCGGGCTGGACCTTGAATCCCTGCAGGAAATTGGTCTCTATTTTTACGGCATACGCAAGAAGTATCACCAGTTTGAAAGTGACTTTACCGGTGTGGATACCCGTGTACAAGTCAACCAGGTGCCGGGCGGCATGATCTCAAATCTTGCCAATCAACTGAAAGAGCAGAATGCACTGGATCGCATGGATGAAGTCATGGCTGAGATTCCCCAGGTGCGTAAGGACCTGGGTTATCCGCCACTGGTGACCCCATCATCACAAATCGTCGGCACCCAGGCGGTACTGAACGTGATTACCGGTAAGAGATATGAAACCATCACCAAAGAAGTGAATAATTATCTGCATGGCGGTTATGGTAAACCCCCTGCTATGGTTGATAACGCCCTGCAGCAAAAGGCAGTCGGAAAGGATGAAATCATTGAATGCCGACCAGCCGATATGATCCCGGATGAACTGGATCATCTGCGCGAAGAAATTGGCAGTTTGGCGCTGAACGATGAAGATGTGCTGTCTTTTGCTATGTTCCCGGATGTCGGGCGACAGTTTCTTGAACAGCGCGCTAACAATGAACTGGTCCCTGAGTCACTGCTACCTTCTCCAGGAAATAATGGACAGCAAAATACACCGACTGAATTCAATATCACGTTACACGGCGAGTCATATCACGTAAAGATTACCGGGTCCGGCCACAAGGGTGAGGCGGAACGCCATTTTTACCTGACAGTGGACGGCACACCCGAAGAGACAATCGTGGAAACCCTGGACGAAATCGTACTCACTGGTGGCGCCGAGGGGGCGATAAAGACGAAGATAGCCGGCAAGCGACCTAAAGCGACAAAGGAAGGCGATGTGACAACATCTATGCCCGGCAATGTGGTCGACATCATGGTCGCTGAGGGTGATATTGTGAAAGCCGGTCAACCAGTGCTTGTGACTGAAGCGATGAAAATGGAAACCGAGATACAGGCCCCAATTGATGGCCGCATTAACGGGGTGTTTGTAAGTAAAGGTGACTCAGTCAATCCGGGTGAAACTCTGATTGAAATTGACACTGAGGGTTGATGATGGCTGATCAGCTAATGGCTGGATACAAGCACTTTCGTAGAGGTTGTTATACGCTCAACCAGAAACGGCTGGAGCTGCATTAGCAAACATTTGTTTTTGGCCGAAAGAAGATACATAACGGACCACCCTGTGGAATGTTTTACCTTGCTAGATGAATTACCGCTCCTGGCTGCGATCTCAACCGGTCGATGCCACATCCCTGCTTTCTGTTCTGCTGAAAATCTTATTCACGTTCTATAGGACATTTTCTACACTGCATCTTTTTTTTATCTAAAGATACAGTGTTGCGCTAACTCGCTGAGACGGCCACTCACAGCAGACATTCCTTAATTTCAACTAGTTACGAATCCATTGAACCAAGGATTTACCCCTACCTATATACACCTACGTATATACCCTTATATCTATTCGTTTACTCGAAGCGCAGTATGCCTAACTTAATAACAAAATATAACTAATCAATTAAGCCTCTGCTAAAAGAGCCATATCAAATAATTAGGATAATAATGTGATAAATACAAATACATACAGAGTTAAGTCTTCCATGATTGTATTGAGTGCTCTGCTAGGTGTCAGCATCATATCAATTAGCTTAAATACTTATTCTGAATCCATAGAAGAAGTCTGCAACAAACCAGGAAAGAACAGCAGTCTGAACGCCTGTGGTCTCCTGACGAAGAGACACTTGCAGCAGAACAATCCGGCAAAGTTTTCAATTATCACTGCTTTACACGTGAAGAAGTTAATCGGTTTTTCGACACGTACCACGATCGTATAGAGAACGCCAATTTTCACCCGATTCTCGAGGATAGTTCTGAAAACAATATGCTTTCCTCAGTCGATGATGATTGCTAGGTAAAAGATTTGTTAAATAAACATGAATCGAGGAAGTAGTTATGCGATCTCTAATACTATTTATTATATTGTCTTTATCTGCCTATAGTGCATCTGTTCAGGTGAATAGCCAATTAATTGATGAACAATTATCAATTTATGGAGAGGCATACCCAGAGATTGATTTTGTGTTGCTACATAAGATGGAGGACTTTGATCAGCTAACGCCCGCGAGTTCAACGGGTCAACGCAGCCCAAAGCAGCCAATTAGTAAACCCTAATATCGATGTGGAAATAAGTAGTTTCCACAATAGATTCAGTTTTCCTTTTGATTAGACTCACTCGTAGAGCATGAAACTGAATATCATGAATAATTCCCCCTGGGAATCATAATATTATCTGTATGTTATCTCCCCCTATATCGGGGGTGAGTTTTAAACCCTAAGAAAATATAAGATATTCATTGAGGTCTAAATAGATGTATGAATTTGTTGTAAAACCAAGAACCAAAAAGAGTTTATTGAACACTCTGCTAGGAATCAGCATCATGTCAACTAGCTTAAATGCTTATTCTGAATCCATAGAAGAAGTCTGCAACAAACCAATATTCAAAATGTGGAAAGAACAGCAGTCTGAACGCTTGTGGTCTCCAGACGAAGAGACGCTAAAGGCAGAAAAATCAGGCAAATTGTTTACCTATAACTGCTTCACCTTTGAAGAGATTATTAGATTTTACGATACCCACGAAGGCCGTGTAGAAAACGCGCACTTTCATCCTATTCTTAAAACGAAAGATGAAAATGATATTGGCGTCGCT
>JARFQI010000003.1 GCA_029287855.1 Arenicellales bacterium
TAACTTTTTAAATGTGTTGCTGAATTTATTATTTGCAATACGATCTATCGTAGCGAGCATCTCCATGGCCTTTGTTTTCTCTTCAGGTTTTTCATCAAACCAGGCCAGTAGCTCCTCAGTCACACCGGCCTCCACAGCACCGGGATCCTGGTCCTTCGGGACTATCGTATCGACAAAAGCATCCAGCAATATTCGATCTGGCTATAAAGAACTCTTATTATCATAATTTGAGGGCTTTCTAGCAGAGGCCTCATTTTCATTGTCGCTCTCTTTGCTGCATGCCGCCACTGCAATCGATCCTACAGTTAATGTGGCGATCTTAGTAAAAAATCTTCTGCGCGATGTCATCGTTTTAGGAATCCGGTGAGTTTTCGCGAAATACGATAAGAACGAGATTGCTTTATCAGATGAAGTTCTGATTGATCAGACTGTAGCTGTTTAATCAGCTGTTCAGTCGCTTTTTTCTGTTGGTACCATAGTTCATGGGATTGCTGTATAAATTTTAACTCATCCACCTGCTTTTGTAGTTCAATCTTTTCCTCGTACCACTTGCCATGCAGTTCCCTGAGTCCATCACGAACAATTTCATACTCCTCGCTATGCGGCCAATCCATCTCTACTTCAAGGTGTAAATCTTTTACCGCATCAGGCAGTCTATACTCAATATGAGGATCCTGGTCATGGGCTACAAATACAGCACTGTCGCCACTGCCACAAAGGCTTGCACCCTTGATGATGAATTTGTCAGTGATCTCTTCCGCGCTGTTAAGATCAAGCAACACATTTCCCTCGTTGCCGCTGCCTTCCGAATAAGTCAACTTTAATCGATAGAGATGGAAATATCCGTCACGTTCGGCTGGATCAAAACGCAACTGACTGCCTGCTGACAAGGTCCCCGGTATATCGAACACAATTGTCTGGCGCTCAGAACCGAGGACTGCAGTAGTAATGACTGTCTTTTCTTCAGAAAACACTTCAGCTGGCTGTGCCCAGTATATACGTGGTTGAAACATCGTATCTCCACTGCGCGCCTGCGGTATACTATCCAGCAGACTGCTGATTGTACCCTTCTGCATATCGATACTAATTTCTGACTGCAGACGATCTTCCATATCAGCATAGTCACTCACCAGGTCTATCGTATTAACCCCCAGCTGTTCGAAACTACTGCAAATATAGTCACGGACACTGCTCCAGCCATAACTAACGAACAGCGTGGCAAATTGCCGACTGTTGCCGTAGACAAACCAGAACAGCGCACGAAACAATACAAACTCGGGCGTTGGCCTCTCATCAAGGTACCATTCACGATCAAAACTTCTGTAGACACCTATCTCATCTATAACGATATTAAACGGCAGGATATCGACCATATCTTTCGCATCAGGATTTTGCGACGCATAGCCTTTTAGAAATTTGTAATAATCCTTATACAGTGAGAGCAATCTTTGTTGATCCTGCCAGGTCATCAGGCTTTGCAGCCAGACATCTGCCAGCAGGGTGCCGGGAAGGTAGTCTTCATCGGCACAAATTTGCCTCAGCCCTAATTGTCCTAAATCAGTATTTGGAACATCGCCCATATGTTGTTTTCGAACACTCATTTCACCGCGGCGCTTACTCGTTACCGTACGATATTTGGCTTTTCGCTGCGAGCCAGTGAAATGGGCAAAATCATACGCGGCGAGTTTGTTTGCCGTATCATTTTCACGGCCTGCTATGATCAGGAAAGAATTCGAAAAATCCATCATGCTGCCGTTTTGACTATAGGCCTGCCAAAATAGGTATTCGTTACAATCACTACTAAAGGCGCGTAGATAATCACGTGAAACAGAACCGCGCAAATGGTTCGCAGCTTCCGGAGCCTGCAGAAAATCTTCATGTAATACCACGGTGGGAATCTTGTAGTCAGGGAAAGGCGCTAAAAACGCGTTACTGTTAAAGCCCGCATCGGCAAGTATGCTTCTCCATTCGGTATGATCATAGGTGCGGATGCCTGCATTTTCCTTATAACCGTTGACACCAATATAAGGTACGCCATAGTGGTCCTCTGTCGTACCCATTAAGTACTTCAGGCCAAGACGGTTTTCAATGGCCGTAATGATCACACCATTGGGTTTTAGACTACGCTGCACGGCAGCAATAATCTCGAGCACTGCGCTACGGTCATCCAACGCATCCGGACAAAAGCGTTTTGCGTATTCCAGTACACCTATCAGGAACACCGCATCATAGGTATTTTCCGGCAAACGCAGGTGATTGAAGTTACTGTTAACAATGTTTATGTTGTCAAGATCGCGACAGCGTGAATACGCAATCTTGGCGCGCCGTGTGCTGCCTTCAATGGCATCGACGTTCATGCCCTGCTCAGACAGATAACGTGATATAGCACCGCAGCCACATCCAAGCTCGAGTACTGAATCAAGACTCGATAAATCGAGTGCCCGAAGTAGATTGGCACGTTTTGTCGTCAGATGATATTCAGATGGCCAGTCACGAATATGAGTTTCAAGCTCTGCTGAAGTAGAACTGGTATCAGCAGCGCTTGCGATCACGTTCATAACGTAAGTTTCTTCTTCATGGCCATCCGAATAGGCAAAATCATTTCGCACATCTGCGTCTGGTAAATACCACAGCCCTGATGCGGCCTGTTCGAGATTATTTTCTTTTATTAGCTTTGAAACTGTCATATATCCTGTCCTGTCAGAAGCAACAGGAAGATAGCATATAAAAGTGGTTTTCGGTTTTTCGGTTTTCGGTTTTCTGTCTATCCGTTTACTGAACACAGAAAACTGAATACTGAAAACTTATAATAAAACATCACTTAACCTATAATAATGGCTTCCTAACTACATACTATTTCTGGATTCTCAATGCCACAAGAACTACGTGAGATTCGTATCAATCCTATCGTGCCGAGTGAATCGGTACTTGTAGCAACCGCTCGCGGAAATCGCCCCAAAAAAGCTGAGGAACTGGCCCCCAGGGATTCACGGCCGCACGTTGCCACCTGTCCTTTCTGCCGTGGCAATGAAGAGAAGACACCTCCAAGCATTCTGGCTCTGCCGGATGAAGTGAACTGGGACATCCGAATTGTTGAAAATCTCTACCCGGTTCTTGGTGATGACCGCGAACAGCCTGATTTAAATATTGGTCTGCAACAAACGATCGATGGCTACGGCCGTCATGAAGTGATTATTGATAACAGCAGCCATGGCATCGCACTGCACGAGATGACAAACAGCCATATTGCCCTGTTGTTCAGGACCTACCGCGACCGCATGCAGGCCTTGTATGAATCTGATGAAAGACTGCGATACGTGCTGGCCTTCAAAAATTTTGGCCCGGCAGCCGGTGCCAGTATCCCGCATACACACTCACAGATGATTGCACTGCCCGTGGTACCCGATAATGTTCAGTCTGAAGTTGACCATTCTCACCTTTACTATGAGAAACATCATAACTGTGTCTTCTGTTCGTTAATCGATGAAGCTTTAACCTTTGAAACACGCATCTATGACCGTGAATCAGGCGAAGTGAAACGGCAGATAGATGTTGGCCAATATGTCATAGAGCGAGGCAAGCTGTTTATTGCCATCAAACCTTTTGCCAGCCGCTATGAGTGGGAAATCCATATTCTGCCACTGCATCATCAGGCAGATTTCAAAGATGCGACTGATGAAGATCTTGAAGATTTTGCATATGTACTGAAACGCACAATGGCAAGGCTTGATGCCGTACTAGGTGGCGTGCAGTACAATTATTTTCTGCATTCAATACCACATGATCGCAGCTTTAAAGAGAATACGCCGAGCTATCACTGGCACCTGGAAATCACCCCGAGGAC
>JARFQI010000070.1 GCA_029287855.1 Arenicellales bacterium
CTCGCCGTCATTGATAGCTTCTCTGGCTGCAAATACAGAACAGCCAATGATAGCGCAGGCGACAGCAGTCAGTTATCTAGGGCAGTATAGAACTCCGGCAGCGGCAGGGGCGATTCAGCAGGCGCTGCAAAGTACTGACCCGATGCTTAAACTGGCCGCCCTCGATGCCCTTGATTCATTCGACATCAGGCAGCGGGTCCAGCTGGTGTTCCCGCTACTGGATGATGAAACACGCAGCGTCAGGATGAATGCCGCCCGTTTGCTGGCTTCAGTTCCTGTCGGCAACCTGCCTGAGCAGCAGAAAATGAAACTGGATACTGCTATCGGGGAATATATAAATGCCCAACTGTTTAATGCAGAAAGGCCCGAGTCGCAGGTCAACCTGGGTGGTATCTACAGTGACCTGGGTAGAAACGCTGAGGCAGAAAGCGCCTACCGGAAAGCGATTGAACTGCAGAAGCAATTTGTCCCTGCTTATGTAAACCTTGCGCAATTATTGAGCGAACAGAATAAAGAAGGTGAAGCCATAGACATTCTGCAATCCGGTCTGCAGCAGGTGCCTGATGATGCCAGCCTGCATCATGTGCTGGGCCTGGCGCTGGTGCGCCAGAAGGATTTACCGAAGGCACTTGAGCAGCTGTCACGTGCCGCCGAGCTTGCGCCGGACGATGTTCGATTCAGCTATGTCTATGCAATAGCGCTGCAATCAACCGGTGAAGTGGACAAGGCGCTGGAAGTGCTTGAAACCAGCTATGGTTTGCACCCTGGAAATCCGGATGTCCTGTTCGCCCTGGTGACAGTAAACAGAGATGCAGGTAATAAGCAGGCCGCCCTTCGTTACCTGGCTGCGTTGATAAAACTGATGCCGGAGAACATGGCAATCAGACAGCTGCAGCAGGAATTAAAACGATAAAGCCTGGTTTCCATTCTTAACCTGGTAGGCACCACAATTACAAGCTATCTAGTGCTGAAAACTGAAAACCGGGTGAGATTGCGTTTGATCTGAGGAAATTCCACGTGAGGCAGCCTCACCAGTTTCCTGCTCACATTGTCAACAGGCTTACGTGCTGGCGTTAGAATCAGATAACTGCCAGGTATTTATTTTTCTCGCAGACTCTAAATTTTTACAATGTCAGCAGGCCTGAATATTTTGAAAGCCGCCGAGATCGTGAACCTGTCTGAAGCCGGCATGCAGTAGCATTTCTTTCGCCATGCGGCTGCGCATACCTGTTGCACAATAAACAACAACCGGCGTTTCTTTGTCCTCCAGGGTGTGACCTGCGCTGATCCATTGCACCGGATGGTTAATGGCACCCTCGATAGCACCCTGGCGATATTCATCTTCAGTACGCACATCGACCAGTTGTGCTCCTTCGCTAAGCAGGCGACGAGTCTCCTGGCATTGTTTGTGTGGATTGAGCATTAGCATCTCCAGAAAATAAGTAATAGTGGAATGCATTCTAGTTTACTGAAAGGCTTCTATACAGTGACATAGTCACGTCTGGGTTACGTTGGTTTATTTTGCTATAAAGAAATGCAGCAAACCGGCTGAAAGTATCTGAAAGCGATATCTCCGTCAGTGGGGGCATGCAACATATGGTGTATGATTCCGGGGTAATCACAATCATCCTGATCAGTCGTGGCAGGGAATAAATGTAATGAATCAGCATACGCAGGACATAGTGAAGGGACATAAGATGGGATATGACGATATCCTGCAGCTGGACAGCGCCTGTGTCTGGCACCCCTATAGCGCTATGGGAAAGGACCAGCCGATTTTTGCGGTTGAGTCAGCCATAGGTGTCAGGCTCAGGCTGGCAGATGGCAGGCAGCTGATCGACGGTATGTCTTCCTGGTGGTGTGCAATACATGGTTATAACCACCCGGTTATGAATGAGGCAATAAAAGTCCAGCTGGAGCAGATGTCACATGTGATGTTCGGCGGACTGACCCATCAGCCTGCTGTGATGCTGGCTGAAAAACTGGTGTCTTTGACACCGCAAGCGTTAAACAGTGTATTTTTTTCCGATTCCGGCTCGGTATCGGTTGAAGTCGCTATGAAAATGGCCATCCAGTACTGGCACGATAAAGGACAGCCAGGAAAACAGCATTTTCTAACCATTCGTTCCGGCTATCACGGTGATACATTTGGTGCGATGTCGGTGTGTGACCCTGTTACCGGTATGCATAGCCTGTTCTCGGCAGTTTTGACGCCGCAGTATTTTGTGGATGCGCCTGCCTGTCGCTTCGGTGAGAGCTGCACAGACAGTGATCTTGCACAGATGAAGACCTGTCTGGAACAGAATAATCAACACATAGCCGCTGTTATTCTGGAGCCTGTTGTTCAGGGCGCCGGTGGAATGAGGTTCTATTCAGCTGAGTATCTGAAGCAAATCAGGCAGCTATGTACAGAGCATAATGTACTGTTAATCCTTGATGAGATAGCTACAGGTTTTGGCCGCACGGGACGTTTATTTGCCTGCGAGCACGCTAACATTGTGCCGGATATTATGTGCCTGGGTAAGGCGCTGACCGGTGGTTATATGACACTCGCAGCAACCCTGACGACCGCTGAAATAAGCAGTACTATAAGTTCTGGTTCACCCGGATTGTTCATGCATGGGCCGACTTTTATGGCGAACCCGCTTGCCTGCTCAGCTGCACTGGCAAGCATTGATTTACTGCTTTCTACACCGTGGCAGGAGAAAATCCGGCAGATTGAA
The DNA here is from genome assembly GCA_029287855.1 of Arenicellales bacterium. Classification (GTDB taxonomy): domain Bacteria; phylum Pseudomonadota; class Gammaproteobacteria; order BMS3Bbin11; family BMS3Bbin11; genus BMS3Bbin11. Next base: position 2,724 of record JARFQI010000070.1, read on the forward strand.
AAGATTCTGCATGACAACCTGGCCGTATGCAGGCAGATGGAAGGAGTGGCTGATGTTCGGGTGCTCGGCGCGATCGGTGTTGTTGAGCTTGATCGCGCTGTCGATATGCACACGATTCAGTATGAATTTGTTGCGCAAGGGGTCTGGGTAAGGCCTTTCGGCAAGCTAATTTATTTAATGCCGCCGTATGTGATTGAAGAAACTGACCTGCATACACTGACCGCAGCGGTGGTAAATATAGTAAAAAATCTGTCGCCGTAATCGATTCAACATCAGGCGTTGTGGTAAATTACCGTCAACGATACAAAGATGGAAGTTCTTTTTTTGATCTAGATCAAGGTTTGGATATTTATTATGTATTACAGTTAAAAGTTAACTAGAAAATATAGAAAATATAAATCGAAGGATGAATTGTATATGATTAATATGATGGTTAAAAAGAATGGCAAGGAAGTAAAGATTGACCCGTACAAGTGGGTATCAGCTAAAGATGGTTTACCTGTCACACCCACCGATCCTGAGAACCCCAGAGTCTTCTATGTTCGGCTCGATGATGGCCGCACAGAAACAGCTTATTACAAAGGTGCGATGCTGGTAAAATGGTTATCTCTGGACAATGAACATATTGTCCTGAATGAAAACGACATCGTAGCCTGGCGATATCAACAACCACGCTGAATTACATCAGTAGGGCGACCATCGGTATCTCAATACTGGCTCTCAAGAGCCAACTATTGTCGTTACTCGCTATATTACTGTTTCTCCTCTTCTTGCAGTATCTGCTCCCTCTGCCTGCTGTACTCATCGTAATTTCCAGGTGAGCGGGGGCACGCCTCGTTATTAGACAGTTCACAGTCGAACTTGCTCTCTTGCTGCAGGGCGCTGAATAGAGTCCGCTTGCCGTTGTTTTCACAAGCAGTTGCGCCTAACGCCATTAACACAATAACAACTAGCTTACTGAAATCGATCACAATTTCCTGTTTTCTCCTGATTCCTAATCACCCTGGACATTTAGGCTTATTATATGCCTGCAGGTCACCCTTGTTGTACAGTGTCATCGACCACACATCCCGCAGCAAATAGTCAGTGGTGAATTAGATGCGGCAGCGTGTTCAGCTGCATAGAAACCGTTACAAACAGTTAAGAATTGATATGAATACACAACAGACATCGCAGGGACTTGAACGCCTGGTATTTGATAATAAGTTCACCAGGGAACTGCCTGCTGATCCCGAGCAGAAAAACTTTCGACGCCAGGTAGAGCAAGCGTGTTTTTCAAGAGTGAGGCCCGCTGTCGTCAGACACCCGGAAAAAATTGCCTGCGCGCGAGAAGTTGCAGAATTGATCGACTTGCCTGAGTTCGAGTGCGAAAGCCAACGTTTTGCCGATGTCTTTTCAGGGAACGCTTTATTGGATGGAATGGATCCTTATGCCATGTGTTATGGCGGCCACCAGTTTGGCAACTGGGCTGGGCAGCTAGGTGATGGGCGAGCAATTAATCTTGGTGAAGTAATCAACAAGAAAGGCGATCGTTGGATTTTACAGCTAAATGGGGCGGGGCCGACTCCCTACTCACGTGATGCAGATGGTCTGGCTGTACTGCGCTCATCGGTCAGGGAATTTCTTTGTAGTGAAGCAATGTTTCACCTTGGTGTTCCAACTACCCGCGCCCTAAGCCTGGTATCAACTGGCGAACAGGTAATGCGTGATATGTTCTACGATGGTAATCCGACACTAGAGCCGGGGGCGGTTGTTTGTCGTGTGGCTCCCTCGTTTCTTCGTTTTGGGAATTTCGAAATACTGTCATCGAGGGGAGATACCGATACTTTGCGAGCGTTGCTTGACTATACCCTGCGCACCGATTTTCCTCATCTCGGCAACCCTTCACAGGAAGTCTATCTGCAGTGGTTTGAAGAAGTATGCAGCAACACGGCAGAGATGGTTGTGCACTGGCAGCGGGTAGGTTTTGTCCACGGAGTGATGAACACTGACAATATGTCAGTTCTTGGCCTGACTATTGACTACGGGCCATACGGCTGGCTCGAGGATTATGATTCGGACTGGACACCGAACACGACTGATGCAAGTGGCAGGAGATATCGTTTTGGCAGCCAGGGCCAGGTTGCGCAGTGGAACCTGTTCATGCTGGCGCAGGCGATTTACCCCCTGATAGATGAGCCTGAGCCATTGCAAAAGGCGCTCGATAGTTTTGCCAGGCAATACACTTCGGGCTGGAATACCATGATGGCAAACAAACTTGGATTGTCTGAATACAGGCCTGCTGGTGATGATGAGCTGATAGCCGAGTTATTGAATGTTCTGGCGCTGCTCGAAACTGACATGACTATTTTTTATCGCAGGCTGACGAAGATTTCTTCCGCCACATCTCCGGATGCCAGTGACTCTGAGCTGATTGTTCCACTTCAGGACGCCTACTATGATCCAGCACAGCTTGATATTGAGGTTTCTAAAAAGATAGCGGGATGGTTACGTAAATATATTCATCGTTTGCGAACAGATGCAATGGATAATACTCAGCGAGTGCAACAGATGAACAGTGTTAATCCCAAATATGTACTGAGGAATTATCTCGCACAGCTCGCTATTGATAAGGCACATGAAGGTGATTATTCAATGATCAATGAGCTGTTGGAACTGCTCCGTAATCCCTATGCCGAGCAACCGGCTAACGAAAGATTAGCCGAGAAACGTCCTGACTGGGCTCGAGACAGAGCAGGCTGCTCAATGCTTTCATGCAGTTCCTGATAGCATCGCAGGATTTCCTATAGATGTAGTGTTTGTGCAGATTCTGGTATCATCTATAACTCATTGATATTCTCATTATTCTGCAATACCCATTTTATTGAGAACAGCAATAACTTATTGATTTCTGAAGCGACGCCTGGTGGTCAGAAATACAGTTACAATCCAACAATGAAAAGCACCCTGGGGAGCCTTCAGGTGAAAATTAAATTCCTATCCAGATCTATCTTGTCTGTCCTGCTAATGCGGGCATTCATGCTATCAGCATGTAATAAACCTGAGACGCCACAGGAAGTGAGTCTTGCATTCTGGCAGTCCGTTATTAATGATGATGTCGCGGGTGTTGTGAAATATTCCACCCTCGGCAGCGAGAATGGCTACGATGCTTT
>JARFQI010000073.1 GCA_029287855.1 Arenicellales bacterium
TACCAAAAGAAATGCCACCCTACCGTGTTGGCCTGCGGCTGCTCTGTGCGCTTCAGCGTAGAGCGGCGCTGCGGAACTCGCTATCGCTCAGACAGTCCTCGCTTAATTCCGCTCTAAGCTTCGAGTGCTCGACAACACAAAAGGGGTTGAGATAAAAATCCAGGTCAACACCTGCTAACTAGCGTCTGACATAAAAATACATCATTTCGATCACGCAACCGTCATACCGGCGCAGGCCGGTATCCAGAGTCTTTAAAAAGAATGGATTCCGGCTAGAGCCATGCCGGAATGACGGAAATGTTCGTGTTTTGACTTAAGTCTTTGATCCTTTGTCTTTAGTCCTTTGTCCTTGACCTTAAACGTCACGTTCAGGCTCGCCGAGAAGCACAGGATGGGCCGGTGTCTTCGGGATGCGTCTGTCTGAGCGCAGCGAGTTCAGCATCCCGCCGGTTCATCCGAGCATCGCAGGGTACCCATATTGGTTTTTATATGGGCGGGTGTGTCGGGTATCCTTTCTTTTGGTTACTTTTCTTTGGATAAGCAAAGAAAAGTGACTCGCCCAAAAAGGGCGAAAAATAAAGTTTAGATCTAGCAATAATAAAAGAAGATAAAGAGTCAGTCGTGCGCTAGCACAATAGCAAACTATCGCCCGAAAGGGCAAAAACCTCCAACTCACTCCCCCGCTACTGTCATCTTCTCTACCAGTATGGAACCTGTAATCGTATTGCCACGGTTATCGAGATCGTTCCCAACTTCGACAAATGACTGGAAAATATCGAGCAGATTGCCGGCGACTGTTATCTCGCTGACTGGATATTGAATCTCGCCATTCTCTACCCAGAAGCCGGCGGCGCCGCGGGAATAGTCGCCGGTCACATTATTGATGCCGAAACCGATCAGTTCGGTCACCAGCAGGCCGGTGCCCATCTGTTTCATCAGGGCCGGCAGGTCACTGTTGCCATGTTCAATCATCAGGTTGTGAACCCCACCTGCATTGCCTGTCGTCTGTACACCAAGCTTGCGTGCGGAATAGCTGCTCAGCACATAATCCATCAAAATACCATCTTTGATGATAGACCTCTGCCTGGTAGCTACCCCTTCGTTATCAAAGGCCGCTGAACCGAGTGCTTTTGGCAGATAGGGTTGTTCAGAAATGTTGATATGGTCAGGAAAAATCTTCTTCCCCTTATGATCCAGCAGGAAGGATGACTTGCGGTAGAGTGCTCCGCCGCTAATTGCCGAAATCAAATGCGTCAATAAACTGCTGGCAACCTGCGCCTCGTAGATCACGGGGGTCTGGCAAGTGGTTATTTTGCGAGAACCGAGACGGTCGAGTGTCCGTTGTCCGGCGATCCTGCCAACTTCTGCTGCTGTCTGTAATGCAGACCGATCTCTTGCAACGGTGTACCAGTAATCGCGCTCCATAGCCTGACCATCACTGGCAATTACCGAGCAGCTGAGAGAATGCCGGGTGCCATACCTGGTCCCGCTGAAGCCGTGTGTATTGGCATAAATACCAACACCCTCGTGACTGCTTACCGTTGCACCCTCAGAATTACTGATGGCACTACCGGCACCGCGGGCAACTTGTTCGCATTCCAGCGCCAGTTCCCTTGCCGTATCGGTATCCGGATTCCATGGATGCCAGAGGTCCAGGTCCGGTAGCTGTTGCGCCATCTGATCAGCATCCGCGAGGCCGCCACAATCATCTTCTGCAGTAAAGCGGGCGATACTGCATGCCGCATCGACAGTATTCCTTATCGCCTCGGCAGACATGTCTGAAGTACTGGCCGAACCACTTTTTTTATCAAAATAGACAGTGAGTGACAGTGATTTATCGCGATTATGCTCGATGGTTTCAATTTCGCCGAGGCGTACTGTCAGCGATGATCCCTGGGTTAAACTGGCATCCGCTTCAGCACTGCTGGCTCCGCATCGATTTACCGCATCATGCAATGCCTGATCGATGACCTCCTGTAATGGGGCAGCGATCTCGTTAACTTCGGATGGTATGCTCTGCTGTAGATTTTTACCGGCACTCATACTTCTGTGCCTCCTACTGTCAGCTCGTCAATCTTCAGTGTTGGCTGACCAACGCCTACCGGCACACTCTGTCCATCTTTGCCACAAACGCCTACGCCATGGTCGAGTTCCAGGTCATTACCCACCATTGACACCTGTGTTAGCACCTCGGGACCACTGCCGATCAGTGTGGCTCCTTTAACCGGGTAAGTGACTTTGCCATTTTCTATCATGTATGCCTCGGAAGACGTAAAGACGAATTTGCCCGAAGTGATATCCACCTGGCCACCGCCAAAATTAACGGCATACAGCCCTTTCTCCACCGAAGCGATAATTTCTTCGGGGTCGGATTCACCGGCAAGCATATAAGTATTTGTCATGCGCGGCATAGGTAAATGAGAATAGGATTCGCGCCGTCCATTACCGGTCGCCGCCATCCCCATTAAGCGGGCATTCATCTTGTCCTGCATGTACCCCTTGAGAATTCCATTCTCAATCAGCACTGTATTCTGGCCTGCTGTGCCTTCATCATCGATGGTCAATGAACCCCGACGTCCTGCAATCGTCGCATCATCGACGACTGTGCATAGACTGGAGGCCACCCTTTCACCTATCCGTCCCGAGAACGCCGACGTCCCTTTACGATTAAAGTCGCCTTCAAGGCCATGGCCGATGGCTTCGTGCAGCAGAATACCCGGCCAGCCGTGACCGAGAACTACCGGCATCATGCCTGCAGGCGGTGCCTTGGCTTCCAGTTTAATCAGGGCCTGCTGTACAGCATCCCTTGCATATTGCAGTGCCTGGTCTGTATCAGTAAAGACAGTCAATCCAAAACGGCCTCCGCCGCCGGCAGTACCCTGCTCGCGGCTGCCATTGTCGTCAACAATGACAGTGACATTCAAGCGCACCAGTGGGCGGATGTCGGCCGCCAGGGTGCCGTCACTGGCAGCAATAAGCACTATATCCTGTACCGAGGACAGGCTGGCCATCACCTGGGAAACCCGTGTATCCTGCTTACGCGCTTCAGCCTCAACGCTTTCAAGCAGATCAATCTTGGCCTTGTCTTCCAGCGTTGTGACAGGATCAATAGTCGGGTACAGTGCCTCGCTGTTACCACTCTTCAAAGTGACAGGAACCTGCCTGTCGCTGCCGCTGCTGGCAATAGCCTTTGCCGTTGTCGCTGCCTGCTCCAGAGCCGGCAACACCAGATCATCTGAATAGGCAAAGCCTGTTTTCTCTCCACTGATAGCGCGGATTCCAACTCCCTGGTCTATATTGTGACTGCCCGATTTGACCTTGCCTTCTTCCAGGCTCCAGCTTTCGTGGCGGCTGTACTGGAAATAGATATCTGCATAATCCACCTGGTTGCTCATTAGCTGCGACATCAGCTTCTCGAGCTCCCGATCTCCGAGTGCCGTTGGCTCAAGTAGACGCTGGCGCGCCTGTTGCATGATTTCTGACATATGTAAGCTTCCTTGATCGTGACTGTCTATACAGAAAAAGACAGGAAATGGGTTAAAAATTTACAGATGGGGTCAATGATATGGATTTCACGTATTGCAGAGTTTGCATCACTCAATTACGTAATAGCCTGAACTTTTTTTACTTTAACACTTCATGCGGCGATGCTTTAGCGAAGGGAGATTTTTTCGAATGCCTGCAAGCAGATCGAGATCAATTTGGGACAGCACTACACCCGGCCCTCTGGAGAGGCGATTGGAAACCCTTCCCCAGGGATCGACTATCATGGAATCACCATAAGTTTCGCGGCCATTCGCATGAAAACCACCCTGTGCTGCTGCCAGCACATAAGCCTGGTTCTCGATCGCACGGGCCCGCACCAGCACTTCCCAATGTACACTACCGGTTAATGCCGTAAATGATGACGGCACGACGAGGATTTGCGCTCCTTTATCCGATAGTTGACGAAACAGTTCAGGGAAACGCAGGTCATAACAAATGGCCAGGCCGATACGACCAAACGGTGTGTCAACTACCACCACCTTATCTCCGGCTTCTATGGTGGCAGACTCTGTATAAGCCTCAGAATTATTTAGTTCAACATCAAATAAATGGATTTTGTCATACCGTGCAACACGCTCACCTTCACTATTGAATAGCAGGCAGGCACTACGACATTTTTCCGGGTTTTCTGTCGTCAGTGGAACGGTTCCCCCTACTAGCCAAATTTTATGCCGGCGTGCCGCCTCCGCAAGAAAATTTTGTATATGTCCGTCACCAATCTGTTCTGCTTCATGCAACCGGTCCGTGTCCTTCATCGGCATCATGTAAAAATTCTCAGGCAATACAATGAGTTTTGAACCAGATTCTGCTGCCTGGGTAATCAACCTTCCCGCTTCGAAAAGATTGGCGGCAACGTCAGGTCCGGATGTCATTTGAATTGCTGCAACTTGTGTCATGGCTGTTTCCTTTTTTCTTCCTTCAAAATTCCGATCACTCCAGTCCATATCAGCTCAGGAGTGTATTCGAGGCGACCTAAAGCATCCATTCAATATAGTTCACAGCAACCCCTATCTACTCAGGTGCCCCTGTTGATTGTATCTTATCAATGACCGGATCTTCCCATAAACCACTTATTGTGTATTGATAATTGGTCCTATTATCCATTTGTTTCTGTATCGCCTTTGATGCCAGGTATGTCACCACACCTCCTGCAGGTCCACCGAGAACGAAACCGGCGACAGCAAGGTTACCGCCAATTGCAGGTGATATAGACATTTTGATATCAATATCCTGCTTTACCAGGCCAAGCTCCCCTTCCAGCCTAATGGTGGCTGAAGGACCGGGCATAATGAATTTAGATATTATCGCCGTACCCTGTTTGATTGACATGTCTGCCTCAATTTCGTCAAAAGCAAAGCCTTCTTCAGACAGGTCACTGAAGTCAAGTAACAGGCGGCGGCGCAGATTTTCTACATTCAGCACACCAAGCAACCTGCCTGCGCCGACTTCTACGCTTGATAAGCTCCCTTTATCCGAATGGATATCGAGCTTGCCGTCAAGAATCTCCAGTCGATAATCATAGGGAGCACCCTGCCATGAAATGCTCCCCGTGGTGCGAAACTTTTCACTTTCAAAATCAACATTGAAATCCAGTGCTTTCAAGGTTGTCAACATATCAGTACTGGTAAAATCCACACCGAAGTTCGATACCTGATTTGGCCCGAGCCCGCTCCAGCGCCCTTTCGCAGACACTTTCATTTCCGGACGCTCTAGATTTAGATACTGCAGCTCCCAGTTGCCGGGTGTTGGCTCCCCTTGCAGGCTGAGACGTCCCAGCTTCATACCATGAAATTCCATGTCGTCGATGATTACATCCAGCACCGGGAACTCTGTTGGGTTTTGGGATGAAGTGGATGACATCTGTTCCTTTTCAGCTTCATTCCAAATGGCATGACTCAATCGTGTTTTTACCCACTTTGAGGTGCGATCCCAGTTGAAGCCAATTTCACCCTTCACTCGCTCACCGTGAACTTTACCTGCCCAGCTTCCGTCCTGCAGTCGATCAAATCCGAGATCAATATCTGCCAGGTCAACGCCTGAATAAAATGTCTTACCGATTTTCGCAGTCATTTGAGTCAAAACTTCCGGTATGCCGCCATCACCTTCCTGTTCTTTTATATAACTATCCCATGGATCAAGATCCAGCATTGGCTGCTCAAGTTTGACAGCAAGTCCTTTCTTTTCACTGCACTCTGTACTCGTTATTCCAATTAGAATACAACCGCCTGTTAAAGCCATTTCATCTTTCTGCTCATTAAAAAACAGTTTCCCATTGGCAAATGACGGCATAAAAAACGAAAGCTTCATTTTCTCATCAGGTAAAAAGCTAACATCAAGCTTTAATGGCAATGTATCGCTACTTTGCTTAGATAACGGGTATGGAAAGGAAGAAGCGAGACCTTTAAGATCAGAGTCAATATGCAAACTTACTTTCTCTGATTCGAACCGCATATCACCCTGCCAGGCAGCCTTGCCTTTCAGTTCATCGGCTATCCAGTCGCCGATTAATGTCCCCATATTTTCGGCATGAGCAACACCCTTTGCCTTCACCTCTACCAACGGCGGCTGCCCTTCCTTGAGTGTATTTATGCTCAGTGCGACAGGACCGCCTCGCATTTTTCCCTGCAAGCTGCTTGATGAGAGAGAACGCTCTGTAAAATCAAGGCTGCCTTTTAGCTTTGTTATCCATGACGCATCGGGTAACTGTAATGCAGCATTTTCCGTTTTGAATTCTCCGTTGACCTGTGTACCACTGGTGTCTGCCAGAGGAATCGAGAGATCCAGTTTAAGTACCCCATGCCCTTTGCCTGCAAGGCGTATTTCCTGAACCGCAGTATCTTTAAACAGGGGGCCTGTTTGTAAAAATTTAATGACGTTGCCCAGTTCCCCCTTCATTTCGGTCCTGACGTTGACTTTCTGCTTTCCAGCTTCTGCCAGCTGTGATATGTGAACAGCGCTATTGTCGACTACCTGTCCAGATAAATCTCTCGCCGATCCGTTGACCCACAGATCGTTCCTGCCGATTAAGAGATCAGCATTTATACCAGTCAGGCGTGGCCAGCCAGTAGCAAACAACATACTGCCGGCTTCGATATTCGCTGTAACCTTAAGATCTTTTGCGCCGTTGACCGGGAAACCTTTAGCTGTGCCTTCGTAAATCATCCTGGCCGTATTGAGTCGACCACGAAAACCAGTATCTTCAAACCATTTTCTTATTCCTGGCTTCATCAAGCGAACCGGGTAATAGTGATCGGCCTGGGACAAATTGCCATTAATGAGATCAACATCGAGTCTCAGCAGCGGTGGCAGGCTTCGCTCAAATGGGACAGTAGCTATAAATTTTGCCACGGCCTCTGCATCAGCATTTTTCAGCCAGATTCTCTTACCGTCCACTTTCCAGGAATCTTCTTCCTTGCTCCAGCCCACATTGGCCTGCAGCTCGTCCAGCTTCAGCGGCTGCTCGTAAACCTTATCGAGAACTACCAGTGAGTTCTGTCCTTCTGCAACAACACTGCCACCGGTCCTGTTTACACTAATGTCAGCAGTCAGGCCTGTTGCAGCTGGATATACACTGTGTGCGTTAATCGTGCCGTCACTGACTGACATTTTGTAGAGAAAATCTGTTGGCTTGTTGAGAGGGCCATAGAGAGCAAGACTGGCATTGTGGCCATTGCCTGACGGATACAGGTCTTTCACCAACTGAACAATTTTATTTTCGCTGGTAAGGGCATCCAGCACCGGTCTCAGATCAGCCAGTTTGACTTTGCTGATATGCACTGAAGATTTCTCAGCGCTATAGAAGGCTTTAATTCGTCCCGCGTGCCATGGCTCACCAGCAATCCCTATCAATGGATTATCAAGCGACAACAACCATGAGTCTTCTATGTGCTGAAGACTGATGTCAGATTCAATACTGTTGACAGCAACTGGCTGGCCAAAACCACCGGTACTAAACACCAGATCACGACCTGATATATGACCGTTTGCAGTTTCCACAACTCCATCCTGCCATAGAGTTGTAACATTTAAAGAGGCCCTGCCGGAAAAGCTCGGAATTGCCAGCTTTTCGTGGAGAATTTGCGGCAAACGTGAAAACTCAATGTCACTAAGCTGAGTGCTGATGTTGCCATTCCAGCTCTGCAGTTGCGGAATATTTCCACGAATATCGAAACTTACCGTCACGGCATCTTCTGAGACTGTTGGAAGCATAACTGACCCTTCAAGAAGGTGCCGCTTGCCGACGTTTTCCATTGAAAAATTGATGCCCGATACAGCAAATACATTTTCATTCAGTAAATGATCACGCCAGGTAAAACGACCATCTGTAATGCTGACTTTTCCCTGCCGGAAAAATAGTGCCAACCTGCCTTCCTTAGGTGGCGGAGCTTTAAACTTTCCAATGTAAATATCACCTTCTGCAGAACGGCTGACATGAACCACTGGACTTTTCAGGTTTATCTCCCTGAATACAAACTTGCCCTGTATCAACGGTATGATGTCAAGATAGAGACTGAGCTCATCGAGGCTGAGCTGTACGATATTCTCACCGTCGGAATCTTTCAGCGCCAGCTTGCGTGCATGCAATGCAGGATAAAGACCGCGCCAGTCGGCAGCCATTTCACCAATGACTACTGGCTGGCCTATCTGCTTTGTTAGAAAATTCTCGACTTCGGCCTTACGGTCTACCAGGGCGGGCAGCCAGAAACGAAAGACCGTGATGACTACCGCGGCGATAACAAACAGAAAAATACCAAAATGCCAGGCGAGACGCGCGCAATGAATGCAGGTCATACTGAACCATGACCACATGGCGGACAGCAGATTTTTTTCCTGTTTGGTGTTCATTGATTCACGCAAATACCCTGAGCAGATTATTGATTATATTCTGATAAATTAATAATTTCTGATGCAATTCTCCAGGCGGCTTCAGCATATTTAGTTTATGCAGGTAACATTTAACTAATAATAACTAAAAACGCTAGAAATACCGTTGATCCGGCTAAAAAACGCACCGGTCAGCAAAATCTTTACTCATTTTGGACTGCTTATATCTTGAAATGTAAGAAGAACACACGGAAATAATAAACAACAGAGGACGTCATGGAATCAGTCATTGAACCAGTGTTAGACAGTGATGCCGGGAATATAGAAATAGCCATCTACATGGCAACAGAGATTGAAGATGCCCTGACGAACATCTATCGAAATAATGATAGGCATATCAACAAGAAATTAAATCAACTGCATGCCAACCGGAAAAACTGATTAGCTTATCTGAGGCGGTGCGTAAAAACCCAAACGCTGTCACATCATTACTACATCATATTCATCCTGCATATAAAGTGGCTCGACCTGTAATTCAATCTTCGCATTAATGAACTCCTGCAAGTTCGCCAGGCTCATCTGTTCCTCATTGAGAAGCATGTCAATTACCTTCTCTGACGCCAGGATGCGATAACTGACAGTTTCATACTCCCTGGAATCCCGCATAATCTCTCGAAAAATGTCATAGCAGATGGTCTGTGCCGATTTTACTACCGCCTTGCCATGGCAAACCGGGCAGACTTCACACAATATATGCTCAAGGCTTTCTCGTGTTCGTTTGCGCGTGACTTCCAGCAGGCCCAATGAAGTCATTTCAGTTATATAGTTCTTTGCACGGTCTTTCGAAAGCCCCCGTTTCAGTGCTCGCAATACCTGTCGCTGATGTTCGATTTCGATCATATCAATGAAATCAATAATAATGATACCGCCTATATTTCGCAGTCGCAGCTGCCTGGCAATGGCCTGGGCAGCCTCAAGATTTGTCTTGAACAGCGTCTCTTCCTGATTTCGATGACCGACAAATGCTCCAGTATTAACGTCAATAGTGATCATTGCTTCAGTCTGATCAATGACGATGTGGCCACCGGATTTAAGTGGTACTTCGCGACTCAATGCTTTTTCTATTTCATCTTCAATTGAATAGAGGTCAAATATCGGGCGCTCGCCAGGATAATATTCAACCCGGTCAGCGAGTTCCGGTAAGAATTCCGCAGCAAGTTCACTGGCCAGTTTCCATGTTTCTTTAGAGTCTATACGGACTTTTTCTACATTATCTCTAACCATATCGCGCACAGTGCGAATCGCCAGCGGCAAATCATTATAGATAACGTCACCGGGTTCACTGCCTTCCTGCTTCTGCTGCAGGCGCTGCCAGATTTTTTGCAGGATGGCGATGTCTGAGCGTATTTCCTCTTCCGATGCCATCTCGGCGATCGTACGGATAATATATCCACCTTCCGAATCTCCCACCTGGCTTTTCACTAAATCTTTCAGTCGCTTTCGCTCACTGTCACGTTCGATTCTCTGTGAGATGCCAATGTGTGACGAAAAAGGCAGAAAGACCAGGTTTCTGGCAGGGATGGCAAGCTGCGTGGTCAGCCTGGCGCCTTTACTGCCGATCGGGTCCTTTATAACCTGAACTACCAGTTTCTGGCCATCGTGCAATTTTCGCGAGATACAATCATCTTCTTTGATGTTTTCCGGAGAGCCGTTTAAGGCATTCGGGTAAATGTCCGAAGTATGAAGAAAGGCTGTTCGCTCCAGGCCAATATCAATAAATGCGGCTTGCATACCAGGCAGGATACGAACCACCTTACCAACATAAACATTACTGACAATTCCGCGTGCCGCGTTTCTTTCGATATGTATTTCCTGCAGCAAACCGTTCTCAACCAGGGCAACGCGCGTTTCCTGCGGGGTGACATTGATGAGTATTTCCTGAGACATAAATTGACCTTTATTGATTTATGTTTTATCACTGCCAAATATAAGTGGTGAAGGCAACTTCCGGCGGCCTGCATAAGTTATAGAGATTTCCATAATGCAATGCATGTAACGAAAAATAGTGCTATACGAGATCAATGTCTACTCTGCAGTAATTGATTCAGCTCGTACAGCGGCAATCCAACTACTCCGGTATAACTCCCCTGCAAATTCGTTATAAATCGAGCAGCGCCCCCCTGAATAGCATACGCACCTGCTTTATCGGCGGGCTCGCCACTTTCCCAGTAATTCTCAATTTCTTCGAACTGCAGGGTTTTGAATGTTACAGTGCTCTGACTCAGAGACTGCTGCTCAAGCATGGCATCTTTCAGACAGATAGCAGTCAATACCGTATGTGATCTTCCTGACAGGCGGCGTAATATTGCTATGCCGTCATCACGGTCCACAGGCTTGCCGAGAATCTCGCCATCTATTGCGATACAGGTGTCTGCACCGAGTACCGGCGGCAGCTCTATTGGCCTGTGTTCTGCTGAAGAAACCCGGCAATATCCAGCCAGGGCCTTATCACGAGCAAGGCGATAGACATAGTGCTCTGGTGTTTCTCCATCCTGGGGAGACTCATCAACTTCAAGCTCATTGATAACTTCAAACTTGATGCCGATTTGATTCAGTAATTCGCGACGGCGGGGAGATGAAGATGCCAGGTAGAGGTCAAGTTCAGCACTATCAGCTGCCGACATACTATTCCCCCCGATGGTAAGGCAGGTTGGCAATTATGCTCCATGCCCGGTATAGCTGCTCAGCAAGAACAACACGGACCAGCGGGTGAGCAAATGTCATCTTTGATAGAGACCAGCATTCATCGGCACGATCAAGACATGCCTGGGAGAGCCCCTCAGGACCGCCTACAAGAAGCACCACATCCTGCCCACCTGCAAGCCATTTCTCCATCCCTGCTGCCAGCTTCTCGGTAGTTTTTTCCTTCCCGGTCCGCTCGAGTGCGATTACACGTGAACCTGCAGGAATGGCCTCCAGCAAGCGCGCACCTTCTTCTCGATTAATACGTGCAACATCTGCGCTTTTGCTGCGCTTGCCTGCATTGATTTCAATTAGCTTGAGCGAGCAATGGCGTGGCATACGCCGCGCATATTCATTGTAGGCCTGATCTACCCATTGCGGCATCCGTCGACCAACAGCTACAAGATAAATCTGCATACAGAATACCCCTGGGTTTACTGTCAGTTTTCCCTGCTTTTCTCAACAATCTGCTGCAGTTCTTCACCCCATAGTTTATCCAGGTCATAAAACACCCTGGCATCGGCCTGCATGATATGCACGATGGCATCGTTAAGATCCACCAGCACCCACTGTGCCTCTTCCTGTCCTTCTACGCCAAGCGGGCGATGACCGCGATCCTTCATATAATCAACCAGCTTGTCAGCTATCGCCAGAACATGGCGTGATGATGTGCCAGTCGCCAGAATCATGAAATCTGTCACATTAGTAAGGCCGGTTACATCCATTACCTTGATATCCTGGGCCTTGGCTTCTTCCAGACCATCAACGATAGTATCGCGTACCTGCTCGGGTGTCATAGACAAATCTGTATCCTCATTTCACTTCTTAATCACTTAATTTATTACGCCTGGTAAATCCCATTTTGACGAATGTAGTCAATGACTTTATCAGGCAGCATGCCGGTAACATCCAACTTATGAGCCATTCGCTGCCTGATCTCAGTGGCTGATATGTCATGCCCTTTCAGACTGACAAATAGAATACTGGAACTCTTGCTTTCACGCAGGCTATCAACATCTCGAACCAGGTGTTCAGTTGCCCATTCAGGCCTTTTAGCCGTTTTCATACCAGCGCGTTCAATAACAATAATATTAGCCAGTTGCGGAATTTGCTGCCAATGATACCACGAGGACAGGCCATCGAAGGCGTCGCTTCCCATCACCAGGCACAGGCTGGCGTCCGGGTATTGCTGGCGAAAGGACTGTAAAGTCAAAACCGTCCATGATGGTCCGCTGCGCTCCAGTTCGCGGCTATCTAGAATAAAGCCGGGATACTCGCGCAACGCCAGCTGCAGCATAGTCTGGCGCTGTTCACTGCTTGCCAGGGGTGCTGGCCGATGTGGCGGAACAGAAGCCGGAAGAACATGAACCGCATCGGCAGCAAGGTATTGCTGTAATTCATTGAGCGGTTTCAGGTGACCATAATGCACCGGGTCGAAAGTACCGCCAAACAGGCAGATTAAACGCCGCATGCCTGGTCCCTGGCAATGACAATGGGCCTGGGTAAAATTGTCCTACTGACGAATATGGCCGTCACCCAGCACTATATATTTCTGTGAAGTTAGACCTTCCAGCCCAACCGGGCCACGCACATGCAATTTATCGGTACTGATGCCTATCTCGGCACCGAGGCCATATTCGAAGCCATCAGCAAATCGGGTCGATGCGTTAACCATCACAGAACTGGAATCAACCAGGCGCAGGAACTTTCGCGACTTGCTGTAGTTTTCAGTCACTATAGCATCAGTATGTTGCGAACCGTGCTGATCGATATGCTGTATCGCCTGGTCAATACCATCGACCACACGGATAGCCAGCACAGGAGCAAGATATTCTGCATCCCAGTCATCTTCAGTCGCCGCGTTGATATCGCTTAGGACAGCACGAGTTTTACTGCAGCCACGTAATTCAACACCAGCCTTGATATAATGCTGAGCCAGAACAGGTAAAACCCTTGCTGCTACGGAGTCAGCTACCAGTAGTGTTTCCATCGCATTACACACCCCGTAGCGATGTGTTTTCGCGTTGACAGCAATCTTGACGGCCTTTTCCATATCAGCCTCGTCATCGATATAAACATGACACACTCCATGCAGGTGTTTAATGACGGGGATACTCGATTCTCTCATCACCCTTTCAATCAGACCCTTGCCACCTCGTGGAATGATGACATCTACATAATCAGGCATGGTTAATAACATGCCAACTGCAGCCCGATCTGTGGTATTGATAACCTGCACAAGGGTTTCCGACAGGCCCGCGGCCTGCAGGCCCTGGCCTATACATTTAGCAATTGCCAGGTTGGAATGAAGGGCTTCCGAACCACCCCGAAGAATGCTGGCATTGCCTGACTTCAGGCATAACGCGGCTGCATCGGCGGTAACATTCGGCCGTGATTCATAAATGATGCCAATTACGCCGAGCGGTACCCGCATGTGACCAACCTGAATACCGGACGGCCGGTAACTCATGCTGGTTATTTCACCCACCGGGTCAGTCAATAATGCGACCTGGCGCAGTCCTTCGGCCATTCCGGCAATGCGATCAGCTGTCAGCTCCAGCCGATCCAGCAAAGCTGCATCGAGTCCTTTTGTTCTCCCGGCCTCAAGGTCTTTGTTATTCTCCCGTGCAAGCTCCTGTGCCTGGTCTTCTATGGCAGATGCCGCCTCAACCAGGGCGATGTTTTTTGCACTGGTCTCAGCTGCCGCGGCCTGTCTGCTGGCGGCCCGTGCCTGCTGCCCAAGCTGGTCCATGTACTGTTCAACTGATTGTGTATTCATGTTTGTAATCAAATTAATTCTGAAGCTGCTTTAAATGGTTTTAAGACCACAAATTTTCATTGAAAGTTTTTCGATATCAAACCATACCGACGCCCCTTCACTGTGTGCCCTGCCTTTGAGAATTTTATCAATCTTTGCGATCTGCTGCAGGATTGACTGCCATCCCGCCCTGCCATGGCGTTTGATGGCCTTGTCCATAACGGATTGACGCTGGTACCAGATCCGGTGCTGCTTGAATACCTGGTCCCTGCTGGAACCACTGGCCAGGGCGGACGCCATCTGTGACAGCTTTCTCACTTCCCTGCTCAGCATAACAACAAGAAACACAGATTCATCTTTTTCTGCCTTAAGTCCATCAAGAATACGGCTGGTTCGCTGCCAGTCACCGGCAAGGCATGCATCGAGGTAGCTAAAAACCGAAAAGCGTGAATTATCAGACACTGAAGCCTGTAAGGCAGCGATTTGTTTTTTTCCATCAGGCTTCGAAAATGCCTCAGCAGAACTTCCCGAACCAACAGCGGTATTCAGTGCAAGCAAATCAATCTCCTGTGCCGCGGCAAGCAGATTTCCTTCAAAATAATGCGTCAGTAAGGCTATCGTCTCCTTATCTGACAACAGGCCTTTGCTGCGAAGACGGTTCGCAATCCAGCCGGGAAAGTCGTTAAGTCTTACCTCTTTTGCTTCTGCACTTATACCTGCATTATCAAGTGCCTTGAACCATTTCTGGTTCTGGCCGGCTTTATCTACTGCGCCACAGATTACCAGCAGCATGGTGTCCGCCGGCATATTCTCTGCCAGTTCACAGAGCACCCGGCTTCCGGCCTGTCCCGGTTTTCCTGTAGGGATACGCAGCTCAATCAGCTGTTTGTCAGCAAACAGGGACATACTACTGCCCGACTGTAAAAGATCTTCCCAGTCGAAGCCTGCTTCAGCGACGAAACTGAGCCGTTCAGTATAACCCTGTGCCTGTGCTTTCCTGCGTAATTCTATACACGCTTCTTCAAGCAGCAGGATCTCATCGCCGAACAGCAGGCAAACTGGCGCCAGGGGTTTGTCATCAGCTGCCGAAAGACGCTGAATGTCTACCCGCATGCAAGTTGCTCAGTCATTCTATGCCAATCTACCTGATGCGAGACATCTTTCGCAGAATACTCTGAGCCGCGTCTTCACGCATTTCATCATAGTATAGCTCTTCTTCCCGTGTGGCTGACAACAGCTGTGTATCATCAAAATTATAGTCACGTCTAGCACTCGCCGTAGAAGGTTTGACCAGTTCCTTTCCCGCACTGTCGGTGACTCTATAATTAACCCTGAGAATCAATATGTAGCCGGTGGCTTTGCCGCGATCGTCGATGGTTCGAACTTCACGCGAGAAATCCGCACTGTCAATCTTGATATGAGCGCTGTCCGAAGTTGGACCATCAACAATAATCACATTGTTTGATTGAAGACCCGCTACCAGAGCATCCCTGAGCTTTACATCAGGAGAGGTAACCATAACGGTGCGAATTGAATCTGGCAGGATAATGGTACCGCGCAGGTGAAATCCACAGCCGGAAACCAGGCTGGCCATTAATAAAAAGATTAGAACAATACGTTTCATGCGAACATCCTTAACAGGGAAGAGTCTAAATTGAATAGCCCATGAGTATACCGACAAAGACGAGCAGGCAAAACAGTCCATATTATGCCTATAACAAATAGACTATTTATGGACACTTTAATTATCCGGCGACAATGTTTACCAGTCGTCCCGGCACAACAATAACTTTGCGCACTGTTTTTCCTTCGATATGACGCTGTACGCTCTCGCTGGCCTGCGCCAGTTGCTCGATTGTTTGCTGGTCAGCGTCTGCAGCGAGCTGCAGGCGGTCACGTAATTTTCCATTGACCTGAACAATATACTGGATTTCATCCTGCACCATTGCGGTTTCGTCAGCAAGCGGCCAGGGGGCATCGATGATATCGTTGTCATGGCCCAGGGCCTGCCATAATACACTGCTGATATGTGGAACAACCGGGGCCAGCAACAGGCAGGCAGTTTCCAGCGCCTGCTGCACAACTGCACGATCGCTTTCATTTTGTGGCGAAAATCTGCTAACAGCATTCATCAGTTCCATCACTGAGGCAATCGCTGTATTCACCTGTAGACGCCGCTCGATATCATCTGTTACTTTTTTAATCGTCATATGAATCTGACGATGCAGTGCTTTACCCTGATCACTAAGATCAGTTCCAATCGACTCAGCCACGACTCCTTCAGTCACGTGCTCTGCTACCTGGCGCCATAAGCGACGCAGAAACCGTGAAGCACCTTCGACGCCGTCATCGGACCATTCCAGTGACATCTGCGGTGGTGAGGCAAACATGATGAACAGGCGCACGGTATCCGCACCATAACGCTCGATCAATGATTCCGGATCAACGGTATTGCCTTTGGACTTTGACATCTTGCTGCCGTCCATCAATACCATGCCCTGGGTCAATAATCTTTTGATTGGCTCATCACCCTGTACCAGCCCTTCATCACGCATCAGCTTGTGAAAAAATCGTGCGTACAAAAGATGCAGAATAGCGTGCTCTATGCCGCCAACATACTGATCAACAGGCAGCCAGTAATCAGCTCTCTCATCAAGCATCGCCTGATCCTGGTCAGCACAGGTAAAACGAGCCAGGTACCAGGATGATTCAACAAAGGTATCGAAGGTATCGGTTTCTCTACGCGCATCGCCGCCGCAGGACGGGCATACAACATGAGCAAAGTCAGGATGATTGACAAGAGGTGAGCCGGCACCGTCAAGCTCAACATCAAGCGGCAGCACCACCGGCAAGTCCTTTTCCGGTACCGCTACCGTGCCGCAGCTATCGCAATAGATAACCGGGATTGGGCAGCCCCAGTAGCGCTGGCGCGAAATACCCCAGTCGCGCAGGCGGTAATTAATTTTTCGCTCACCATTGCCGTGCTGCTGCAGCCAGTCGGCAATAGCATCAAAGGCCTGCTCTGAAGTTAGGCCATCGAACTGTGCAGAATTTCTCAATATGCCATAGTCGGTAAAAGCTGCTGATAACGGCTGCTCCAGCTCTCCCTCAACTGGAAAAACTACGGCCTTGACTGGAATGCCATACTTGGTCGCAAACTCAAAATCACGCTGATCATGGGCCGGTACAGCCATCACAGCACCGGTGCCATATCCCATCAGTACAAAATTAGCTACCCAGACCGGCACTGCTTCGCCGCTAACGGGATGGCTAACACTAATTCCCGTAGCCATGCCTTTCTTTTCCATGGTTTCCATGGCGGCTTCAGCAGTCTCTGCAGTACGGCATTCTTCAATAAATGCCTGCAAATCTGCATTATTTTCTGCTGCCTTTAATGCCAACGGGTGTTCAGCAGCAACCGCAACATAGGTTACTCCCATCAGCGTATCCGGCCGCGTGGTATAGACAGTGAGGTCTTCTGCAGGCTGCGATTGCGATGAATCGGCAGTTGCCGCAAACTGCATCTCCACACCCTGAGATTTTCCTATCCAGTTTCGTTGCATGGTGCGCACGGCGTCAGGCCAGCCGTCCATTTCATCAAGGCTGCTCAACAGCTCTTCGGCATACTCGGTGATTTTCATGAACCATTGCGGGATTTCTCTACGCTCAACAACCGTGTCACAACGCCAGCAGCAGCCGTCGATGACCTGTTCATTGGCAAGTACAGTCTGGTCATGCGGGCACCAGTTGACCGGTGCCGTGCGTTTGTAAACCAGGCCTTTCTTCAGCAGCCGTGTAAAAAGCCATTGCTCCCAGTGATAGTACTCCGGGTCACAGGTGGCCAGTTCCCTGTCCCAGTCATAACCAAAGCCCAGCCTCTTCAGCTGATCACGCATATAATCGATATTTTCATGCGTCCATTTTGCCGGTGGCACACCATGTTTCATCGCCGCATTTTCGGCCGGCAAGCCAAACGCATCCCAGCCCATTGGCTGCAGCACATTTTTGCCCAGCATTCGCTGGTAGCGTGTGATGACGTCGCCGATAGTGTAGTTTCGTACGTGTCCCATGTGCAGGCGACCGCTTGGATAGGGAAACATACACAGGCTGTAGAATGACTCTTTTTCGGGATCCTCGACTACCTTGTAGACTTTGTTGTCTTGCCACTGTGCCTGTAACGCAGTTTCTATGTTCTGCGGTATATATTTTTCATCCATCGCTGAAGTAGTGCCTGATATTAGTTTAAATAGTGCTTACTTGATTAGTGACGCGTGCAGAAATTAGTCGCTGCCAGTTTCCTGAAGGTCCGTGTCACTTTCCCAGTCAGAAAACGGGAAGGGTTTTTCTTCGCTGTTGAAAGTCAGGAAACGCAATATTTTAAAGGCATACTGGCTCAGCATGGCACCGAAACCGAGCAGACGCTGGTTCTTGTCACCGGTAAACAACAGCACCAGCAGCTGAAAAATTACAGTTGCCGCAATTAGCAATTCAGTAATGTTAAATATGATAACAAAAATGGCCATATAGAGGATGCGCATCCAGGTGGAATTGTCCTGCAGGCTTTCTTTTATTTGATCTTTCATTAATTATCTCTTTTTTGAGTATAAACTCAGGGAGGGCGGATTATAGCACCTAAAAACAGCGTCTGACGTGTACTTTGGACTACCCCGGTTTTATCACGCCCCTAGATGCACCAGTAAACGTCTGCGATGTGCAGAGCGGCGGTGCTCCCACAGGTAAAGCCCCTGCCAGGTACCGAGCCCCAGCCTGCCGTTCATAACAGGAATGCTGATTGAGGTAGCTGTCAGTATTGCCTTGATGTGGGCTGGCATATCATCGGCGCCTTCTGTCGTATGAGAATACAGGTCGTCATTTTCCGGCACCAGTCGATTTAGCCAGTTTTCCAGGTCACGACGCGCAGAGGGATCAGCATTTTCCTGAATCGTCAGACTTGCCGATGTGTGGGTAACAAAGACGGTACAGAGGCCGTGCTGACATTCCGAGGCATTCACCAATGACACCAGTTTGCCGGTAATATCAATCAGGCCTTGACCAGGTGTTTGTATAATCAATTCTTCATTCATTTTTCTGTGGCCCGTGTGTCTGCTAGAATTGTAATCAATAATGCTTTATAGCTGGCAGATGTGTGTCATCCGCCGATCCTATTATGAACGATATCAGCCTTCCAAAAAATATACCGCTTTTCCCTCTCACGGGAGTTTTATTGTTACCGGGAGGCCTGTTGCCCCTGCAAATATTTGAGCAGCGATATTTGCAAATGTTCAGGGACGCACTGCAGGGTGACAGCATTATAGGAATGATCCAGCTGTCATCCGGCCTGCAGCATCAACCCAAGGCACCGATTTACAGAACCGGCTGCACAGGAAAAATAACTCACCATGAAGACACCTCTGATGGTCGCATGCTGGTGACTCTGCATGGCCTCTGCCGCTTTGCCATTATTGAAGAGCAAAATAATAACCACCTCTATCGCACTGCCGAAGTAGATTACCTGCCATCCGGTAACACTTTTGACGAGGATGCCAATGCTGCTAAACATCAAAGGCTGTTGACTGCTGCCTCACTGTACCTGCCAACACTTGAAAACAACGTCCAGCTCGATCCACTACTTGAAGCCAGCATGTCGGAACTGGTCACGGTGCTGTCGATGCACTGCCCGTTCAGCTCAAAAGAAAAGCAATCGCTGCTGGAAGCCAAAGATCAAAATGTCAGGGTAGATCTTTTAATCAAACTGCTGGAGCACGCAGCGCTTGAAAGCTGGCCATCTAGCAACCAGACCGTCAATTAAGAACAGTTCTACGGATTACGTTTTGAGTGTTACGTCTTTGTTGTCGATAAAATGTCATTCCGGCGAAAGCCGGAATCCAGTGACTTTATCGACTGTTTAAGGTCAATAACTTATAGATACCGGCCTGCGCCGGCATGACGGTGATCGCATGAATTGTATGCTTGCTCTACAGTGAGGTATTTATCGTGCTTCCTATACATGGCAACAATTACACAACACACATAAAGTTATTTTGTGGGACAGAATGGTATTACGTAAACCATAAAACGTAATCCGTAAACCTGAACTTAAGACCTTAACGCTTCTACCGGGTTCAAACCGGCTGCCTTAATTGCCGGGTAGGTCGCAGAAAGAACACCAGCAAGCAGTGCAATGATAAATCCAGTGAGTATGGTTTGCAGATCATAAACGACAGCTAATTCAAACCAGCTTGCGACAATGACACCAAGCCCCCATCCTGCAATTAAACCTAGACAGCCGCCGATGACAGCCAGGATCACCCCTTCGACCAGAAACTGCTGAAGTATGTCTATTTGTGTTGCACCAACCGCTCTGCGCAAACCTATCTCACTGCGCCGTGTATTAACACTGACCAGCATTACATTCAAAACACCGGCAACACCAACAGCCAGTATGATGGTAGAAATGCCGAGCAGGAAAACTTCAAGCATGGTCTGGAATTGCTTCTTCTTTATCAGCAACTCATAGGGAACAATCATTTCAAGTTTCTTTTGCTCAAACTGGCTGGCACCAAAAATCCTCTGTAGCAATGGTGTTGCAGCCGGAATGCGCAGATCACTGGTGAATTTAAGCAATAACTGTCCGAATTCCAGATCGTTGACGGACTTCGGTGTCAATACAGTCAATGGAATATAGATAGACAGACCACCTTCTGTCGTCTGCTGGCGGGATAACTTCACCTTTGGCAAATCATCAGCAGCCAAAACACCAATGACGGTGAACCAGTCGTTACCGATCCTCAGTGTCCTGCCGGTTATCCGGGTACTGGAAAAAAGTGTCAGTGCTGCATCGCGGCTGAGTACCGCGACCCGCTGCCGTCGCTGAAGATCATACGGTGCGAGAAATCTGCCATTTTCAACTGTAAGCGAGAATACATCGCGATAATCAGCGTTAGTGCCTACCAGGTGAACTCGCTGCTGGTTACGCTTGATGAAGGCATTAGTGTGTTTATGCAGTACCGGCGCCAGCGCGGAGAGTTCTTCGCCCATCAATCGCTGAAGACTGGATAACATGGCTGAATTGAGCTGGGGAATACCATCATTAGATGTGCTATTTACAATGACTGTATTGGTGCCGAGCATTCCGACAGCTTGCGCAAACTCGAGCCTGGCACCCTGCCCCATGGCAACCACCACGACAAAACCCGCAATGCCGATAGCAATACCAGCCATGCTCAATATCGCCTGCAGGGGCTTAATCTTCCACATATCGAAAGCGGGAAGAATATACCTGAAGAAACCGAGGTTAATCATTGCCCATGTCACCCAGAACTCCGTCCTGCATCAGGTAGATCCTGTCTGCTGCTTTTGCCACTTCAGCATCGTGCGTTATCAGGACGATAGTCAGACCGTCTGTGTTTAACTGTTTAAGTAAATTGACGATTTCTGCTGAATTACTGCTATCCAGATTGCCGGTCGGCTCATCTGCCAGTAACAGCCGCGGCCGGTTAAACAGGGCACGTGCAATGGCGACACGCTGACTTTCCCCTCCCGACAGCTGGCCGGGAAGATGTGTCAGCCGATGCCCCAGACCTACCTGCCGCAATAAGACTTTTGCACGTTGGCGGCTTGTAGCACGGCTCATACCGCAATAAAACCCGGGCATTGCCACATTATCTGGCAGATCCAGGTAGTCGACAAAACTGGTTGACTGAAATACGAAACCTAGCTTGCGGTTACGCACTTTCGCGAGTGCCCTGTCATCCATTTCAGAAATAGTTTCATTATCGAGTACATAGCTACCGCTATCGGCACTGTCAAGACAGCCGAGAAGATTTAGCAGGGTAGACTTACCGGTCCCGGATGGCCCCATGATGGCAACAAATTCACCCTGTTTGACTTCAAGCGATACATGTTTCAGGACAGGGATTACCTGTCCCGGCAAGCGATAGCTTTTATCAATGGAGTGGGCCTGGATCACGCGCCAGGCTCTGTCGCCAGCGTTTTCCGCGGGTCATGCAACAACAGCTTCTCTCCGCCAGAAAGCCCTTTGGTAACGACAATATAATTTCCATCGCTCGGACCGGTCTCGATGGCAACAGCTTCAGCCTGATTCATTTTCCATAAAAAACTCACGGCCTGATCGCCTGAATAAAACACTGCCTCCACCGGCACACGCACTACATCATCATATTGGGCTGCCTGGATGCGTGTCATCACTGTCATGCCCGGTCTCAGCTTCGAGTCAACCTTATCTATTGCCACCCGAACAAGAAAACGCGGCATTTCATCATCTGCACCGGTTGCCAGCGTGCCTATTGTTTCCACGCGGCCATTCAATGCCAGTCCGGGGTAAGCCTGTGGGCGAATTACTGCGGTCTGCCCCACTTCAATCTGTGCAATATCCGTTTCACGAATCTTCAGGTCAGTGATGATTTCCGACATATCGGGCAAAACTATAAAGCCATTATGCTGCCAAACAGAATCGCCAACCTGAACCTTGCGCATTTCTCCCTGTACCGAGACCGTCTTGTATACAACAAAACCAGGCACTGGTGCGACCAGCACGGTTTTTTCCAGCATTGCCTCTGCAGATTCGAGTGATTTCTTCAGCACCTCGTATCGATGATTTAAGCGGATCATCCCGGCATTTTTCAGCGCCATTTTATGCTGGGCAACCTTCTTCTGTTCTGAAACCTTGCGCTCAAGCTCAGCCAGTTTGAGCTCAGACTGACGTAATTCTCCTGGTCCGATCATTTCATCAAGCAGACGATACTGCTGTTTAGCCAGCTCCAGTTCAGCGCTTGCTGAATTAATCGCCGCTTTTGCCTGTTCATATTCCCGTCGCTTGGTGAAGCCCTGGTTCAGCAGATCTTTCATAGAACTGACTTTTTTCTTTGCCAGTGTGTATTTCTGTTCTGCGTTCAGCAGGTCATTTTTCGATTTTGCCTTACGCAGTGGCAACTCGGCCTGCTTCAAGCTGTTGTGCTTGAGCCTGGCCACTTCAAGGTTATGAGTCATGCTTTCAGTGTTCGCCCTGCCTTGCTTTATGGTCAGCTGCAGCTCCTCCTCGGCCTGTGCAAGTGCAGCACTGGCCTCACTGATTTCAGCACTCAACTTCGCTATGTCTTCAACAAAAGGGGATTTATCAAACTTGACGATGACATCGCCCGGGTTGACAGTAGATCCTTCGGGTTTGAGGAATATGATCTTCGCTTTGTTGCTCGGCAGGTCTGAAGCAAGTGTAACGGAGCGTCGTGCTTCGAGGACGCCTGACTCGATGATAGTAATATCAAATGGACCGTGGTCCGCCCTGGCAACGACAGGCTGCTGAAACACGTTGCTGTCAATATTCTCTTTTCCCTGTGAAAATAACAGGATACCGGCAAAAACGGCAAGCAGGGCAAGTGTCCCTGTTATTGTATATTTTTTGCTTGCGGTAATTGCCATTTATCTCTCAATTGGCCACTTATCAGATCAAGATTCAGCTGAGCCAGCAATAGATCAATGTTTGCTGTCAGGCCAGACTGCCGGGCCTGTGCCAGGTCCCGTTGACTTTCCAGCAGTTCGATGACATCTATCTGGCCATCATCATATCTCTTTTTTGCCAGCGTAAAGCGCTTTTCTCCCAACTCTGCAGTTCTTTCTGCTAACAGATATTTTTCCTTGAAACGATCAATCTGCCGGATAGCATTACGAATTTCGCTTTTAACTGTAGCCACCAGGTGTTTATAGCTTCTTTCGGCCTGTTGATATTCAAGCATAGCCAGCCTTGACTGGTTTTTTTCTGTGGCCAGTGCGAAATCAGTTGATACGTTCAAGCCCAGGCCAACACGCCTGTCATCCACTTCAAGGGTATCATCCAATGAGTCTCCCTGTCCGACCAGCGCATAATGGATACTTAAATCTATCGGTGGACCGACCCTGCGAGTAATGATCTCCATCCTCTGCAACGCGAAGTCCCGGCTCTCCTTCATGGCGATTATTTCCAGCCGGTGGTTTAATGCCATCTGCTGCAATTCTTCAACCGCTGGTTCGAATGAAGACGGGTAATCCTCACTCAGCAGGGAAAAATCAAAGTCCACCCTGTCTTCCGGATTCAGGCCAAGCAGCATCTTCAGTTTATCCAGATCCTGCTCCAGCAACGATTCGGCATCCTTCACACTCTGCTTTGAGTGTGCTGCATTCAATTCTGCCTGTTCAACATCAAAACTGGAGGCCAGGTCATTGGCATATTTAGCTTTGACGGCGGCAACTAATTTTCCTGTGGCCTCCTGGGAGGCCCGGTGAACAGCAACACCCTTTTCTGCCAGATATGCACGATACCAGGTCTGTATGACCCGGGCAGTCAGCTCTTCTGCGCCGACTTCACTAACCCGTTCACTATGATTTCTATCACTCTCTGCCTTATTCAAAGCCAGCACGCCACTCCGCTCAGGATCTGAAAAAAGTGGCCGTGTGTACTGTACTCTGAACTCACTCAGCGCACTGTCATCGAACTGAGAGGCATACACTCCTGCTTCAACCCTGGAACCATCATTCAGCTTGCGACTTAAAGACATCCGGTACTGTTGACCAATCTGAGCACCTACAACGGCATCTGATCTTAGTGATGCATTGAAATGTGTTCGAAAAACGGAACGTGCGACATCCAGTGTCATGTCCGATTTCTTCACTTTATCCAGCACCTGCTGGTACTCATAATTGCCATCGAAAGCTGTGCGAATAGCATCGCGTAGATCCATCCCTGCATGCAGTGGTGTGCTAAACCCGATGAGTAAACAGGATAAAATATAACGGCTGACTACCGCCTGAATTCTAGTCGTCACTGTCGATGATGGTGTTCTACAGCGAAGCAGGCAACGGAGAGAGTCTGATAAGTCACTATGCTTGTGATAGATAGAGTTGTAAGCGATAAATCGAGACCCTCAATGACCAGCCAGAGCCTATACCTGCAGCTACTGCCTTGTCCCTGTGCCATTATAGGTGATCGTCTGGCCACCAGGTAAACTGCCATCAGCACCAACGTTCAATATGAAATTAAGTGACGGCGATGCAGTTACCGATCCTGCCATCTGGAAAATTGTCGTTGATTCAGAATAGACCCCGCTAGCACTGGCTGTAAATGAGGTATCTGCGATGGTGCCAGTTAGCTGCCCCGGAAAATTTGGATCACCGGAAAGCTGGGTAATTGTCAGCGCTGTTCCAATGATCTCTAATTGTAAAACCAGCTGCTGTAAAAGCACTGGTTCGTCTCCCGGGTTGCTTGCCAGTGACAAGTTAACATCATATATCCCTGCCTGTGATTCCTCAGTTTCTCCGCCATCCTCTGGTGGTTCAGTTACCGGGGGTTCAGTCACTGGTGGATCAGTCGGCGTGTCATCTGAATTGCTATCATCACCTGAGCCACTGGCGAGCAAAGCTACTCCTCCTATTACCGCCACGCCGGTAATAATCAACGCAGTAGTGCTCATACCTGTACCCGCAATGGATACGGTTTTGATGACATTACCAGCAGGATCAGACAGTGTGTATGCGCCAGATTTACTGAAATTATATTTCAGTATCCCTTTATCATCGGTATCTTCTTCTACCTTTGTGCCATCAGGAAATGTGATAGTGATAGTGGTATTGACCATTGGCTGCCCATCCTCGCCAACCATCGACAAATGCTTGGTTACAGCATTGGCGGCAGGTGCCAGAAGGGCAAGCAGCATTCCAACAAGAACGAATAAAACTCTGTGCTTATGCTGATGTGAATTCGACAGTCCCATACCAAAACTCTCCTTTGATTACTTCATCATTTCCGACATGAACAATTATATTGTCCAGGTAATAAATCCGGACGCAAAACCGCTAAAGCACTTCCAGACTATGTTTATCTTTGTTTGTATATTCCTACTTCTATGAAGACAAATCAATCTGCATTGCTGAGCAACATAATCAGCATGCGTATTTCTCTTTCACTGGATAGTTCGACAATTAATCGTTAAATTATTTCCTTTCAGTCGCTATTTCACAACCGGATATTTCTGACCATTAAGTAGCAGCTTTTTCTCTACTGCATGATCCAGATCAATTCCACATCGATCAGCCATACGAACCAGGTAAATCAGTACATCAGCCATCTCCAGGGCTACTTTTTCCCTGGTTTTTGTATCCAGGTCGAGGCTCTGCTGCTCTGTCATCCATTGAAAATGCTCCATCAGCTCGGCCATTTCCACGCTCATAGCCATTACCAGGTTCTTTGGTGAATGATATTTTTCCCAGTCACGTGCATCGGCAAATTCGCGCAGACGCTGCTGCATCTCGTCAACGTCGATCATGATTGCCCGGCGACAGTTTTCATGGCTTGATAAGTCATACGTTTGCCAGCCATTCAGGCAATAGCTGCCCTGCCTTTCTAAGTTCAGTGCGATGCAGACTGCATTGCTGGTCATATTGCTGCATCAGCGCCCAGAACCGTCGTGAATGATTCAGTTCACGGGTATGCACCAGTTCATGCAGCAGCACGTGGTCCACCAGGTTTGCAGGCAGAAACAGCATTTTAAAATTCAGACTGATGTTCCCTTTTGCTGAACAGGATCCCCAACGTGTTTTCTGACCACGGATAGAAAGCCCGTTCCATTTTAATCCCGTTGCGCCAGAGATCTGTTCAAGCCGCGCTGAAAACTCTTCACGTGCCTGCCCTACCAGCCAACGTCGCAGTACCTGGTATGCGTGCTTATCCGAAGATTCCACGCAGACAAGTTTCAACCTGTCTTCAGTAACTTTAGTGCTGGCGCGGGAACCTTGAAAACGGCATAGCTGGTATTTCTGCCCGGTGTAAAGGAGTTCAATATCGTCTGGAAACCCAGGCACTAGCCCAGGCCGATGACGAGCAGATCGCTGCAGATTGCGTTCTATCCAGCGTCTTTTGCTGAGGACAAAGGCCAGCCACTGGTCTTCCCTTGCCGTAGCGGGCACAACAATCAGCAGTGAATGATCCGGTCTTAGCTCGATACGGATGCGTTTGGCGCGTGTTGAGCGACGCAAGTGGCAGCTCGTCAGTCCGGAAATGGAAATTGTATCTATCTGTAAATCAGCCATGCCTATCCGACACTATGTAAAAATTGTTTTCACCACAAAAAGATGTGTCATTTGTTTGCCCAACATCACTTATACTTCCATGTATACCCTTTTATTCGCTAACGATCTGTAACTTATGAAATCAGTTAATATCAATGCTGACCTGCATTGCCACTCAACGGCTTCGGACGGCACCCTGCTACCGAAAGAGGTGGTCACGCGAGCAGCGGACAACGGCGTCGAGATGTTATCACTGACTGATCATGATACCACCGCTGGACTCGATGAAGCATATCTGGCTGCACAGGAAAAACATATCAGGCTAATACCGGGTATAGAACTATCGGTGACCTGGCAGGAGAAATTATTACATATAATCGGACTTGATATAGACCCGGAACATCGGCCGCTGAAACTGGGAATCCGCATGCTTAAAGATTTGCGGGAAGAACGTGCATTAGAAATGGGCAGACGACTAGACAAGGCCGGTTACAGCAATGCCTATGAAAACGCCCGTCGGCTTGCAGGTAATGGCAACGTTACGCGCACGCATTTTGCCCGTCACCTGATAGAGGCGGGGTTGGCAAAAGATTTCAATGATGTATTTAAACGGTTTCTGGTGAGAGGCAAACCCGGATACTACCGCGTTGACTGGGCACCAATGGAAGATGCAATAGACTGGATTACAGGTGCAGGCGGTATTGCCGTGATTGCTCACCCGATGCGCTATAAATTAACGGCCAGCTGGCTTAATAGGGTGATAGCCGGTTTCCGGCAAGCAGGTGGAGAAGGCATAGAAGTTGTTTGCGGACACAACAGCACGGATGATAACGAACGCAGCGCGATGTTTGCCCGCAAACATGGCTTGCTGGCATCACAGGGTTCTGACTTTCACGAACCGGGAAAATGGGTCGAGCTGGGGAAACTCGCCAAGCTTCCAGTCGGACTTGAACCCGTATGGCAAAAGTGGGTTTAATATAATAGTGTTGTATGAACTCCCGACCAGAGTCGGAGTAAATCGCAGTGGCGGTAATATGATTTGCCCTGCTACTATACTCCCTGACCTGATACTGCAAATGAGATTCCATGAGTCTTAACGAAGAAGAAATTCAACAAGCCCGCAATGACCTTATTGAATTGCGGCTTGAACACAGCGATCTGGATCACGCTATTGAACTGATGCTGCAGAATAATTATGTCGACCAGCTGCGTCTACGCCGGATGAAAAAACGCAAACTTAAACTGAAAGACAGTATTCTGCGTTTGGAGAGCATGATCATTCCTGACATGGATGCCTGACCAGCCAGATTTCCTGGCAACCGGTTAATCTGATGAGCGAAATTCTTGGACTATTAGCATTCGCGCTGATTATTTATACCTGGTACAGAAATCTTACAGTGCGCGAACTGGCGATGAGTCATTCCAGCCGTGCCTGCAAACAGCAGGGCTTACAGCTTCTCGATGACAGTGTGCACCTGTCAGGGCTGGCACTTTGCCGTTGCCCGGACCAGCGCCGCTGTCTGCGACGCCGATATCGATTTGCCTACTCAAGTGATAAAATCCACCGCAGCAGCGGAGTCACCATAATGCTGGGCAACCACCTTGAAAGCATTGTTTTCTCAACCCCGCCTGAATCGCTGGAAGCATAGTACAGATAGAAATCCGATGCCTCAAACCATTGCCTATACCATCGACGACCGTCGTTATCTGAGTATCACTGACCGCTGTACACTTGCCTGTGAGTTCTGCCCCAAAACAAAAGGATCAATGCAGGTTCATGAACACGATTTAACATTCAATCACCGCCCGGAGACAGAAGAAATAATCGCTGCTATCGGTAAAGTCGGTGATTACTCGTGGATCATCTTCTGCGGTTATGGTGAATCAACGCTGCGCTTGAAAACCATGCTCGAAGTAGCAAGTTACGTCAAGCAGCAGGGAGGTCTTGTCCGCCTGAACACTGATGGCCTCGCCAACCTGGTTCACAAACGAAATGTATTGCCTGAAATGACAGGATTGATCGACGCCGTGTCTATCTCACTAAATGCTCAAAACGAAGAGGTTTATAATCGCCATTGCATCCCTGCCCTCGATCATTCATGGCAGGCCATGCTGGATTTCCTGCAACAGGCGCCGGCATTCATTCCTGAGGTTACTGCCACGGCTATCAACGGCCTTGATGGCGTTGACATCGAAGCCTGCCGTCGCCTTGCCGAAGAACGAGGAGCCAGATTCGAACAGCGTCAACTCGACCTGGTGGGATAGTTGATAGGCAGGAAGTTTTAGAGCTTGAATTTGCAGATAGAACGGATAAAAAAAGCCGCCTGTCGAGGCGGCTTTTTCAACTACTCGTCAGGTTGAAGGCTATTTCAGACCCTGCGTGTAGAGCGAAAGCTGTTTGATCTGCTCGTTGGAAAGCAGGAACGCGATTGAATTCATCATCGGGTGCTTACGTGTGCCATCTTTAAATGCATGCAGCTGTTTTTCTGTATAGGCAGCATTTTGTCCGGAAACCCGGGGATACTGAATTGGAATACCCTCACCGGATGGGCCATGGCAGCTCATACAGGCAGAAATATTCAGTTTGCTGTAACCGCCGCGGTAAATCTTTTGTCCTGCCAGGGCCTGTTCTTCGTCTTCTTTTTTGATGCCTATATTCATAACTGGAAGACTGGAATAGTAGGCATCAAGGTGTGCCATATCTTCTTCAGATAAAGCAGCAACCATGCCAGCCATAATCGGGTCCTGACGACTGCCATCCTTAAAGGCTTTCAGCTGTGCCATGATATAACCCGGCACCTGATCAGCCAGTTTAGGATACAGTGGGTTATCAGCCATGCCATTTCCATCCGCGCCATGGCAGGAAGAACAGACAGCTGCTTTTTCTGCACCCTTATCAGCTACACCTTCCGAGGCATGCGTAGCATGACCCACACCTGTAATCATCATGCCGGCAATTGCCATAGACAAGACCAGAAATTTTTTCATTGCAAACTCTCCTGAAGATTCTGCCGGGTAACAGATTCCACTTATACGAATTAAGTCAGTCTCCGACCCGGAACTGTGTGCCGCTTTATATCTCAAAGGGGCTCTCAGGTCAATTTAAGAATTCTCTTATATGCGTATACAAATACACTTATTCAGGCTCGATAGTCATTGCGAGAAACTACTTAATAGCGTTGAATACGCGTAATATTAAACAAATTAAACCCGAGACCCCAAATGGAACGACTGCCTGCCAAACCGACATTTATCAAGGGTGCGTATACACTAGAGCAGTTGCCCGAAGATGACGGCATCGAGGTCGCCTTCGCCGGTAGATCAAATGTCGGGAAATCCAGCATACTAAATACCCTGGCGGGAGTGAAATCCCTTGCTCGCACCAGCAAGACACCAGGCAGAACGCAGGAAATAAACTTTTTTGACCTCGGTAACGACCGCCGCCTGGTTGACCTGCCAGGCTATGGCTACGCAAAAGTGACAGAAGCGAAACAGCGCCATTGGGCGGATACCCTGGGTGAGTATTTACTCAGCAGGGCAAGCCTGGCCGGACTGATACTGTTAATGGACGTCAGGCATCCGCTGAAAGAATATGACCGTAACATGGTTCACTGGTGTACTGAAGCAGAACTGCCAGTCTATGTAATCCTGAACAAGGCAGACAAGCTAAGCCGGGGAAAAGCAGGTGCGAGTTTACTTGAAGTAAAAAAGCAACTCGCTGAATTTCCAATTGAAGGGATACAGTTGTTCTCTGCTCTGAAACGAACCGGTGTAGATGAGGCTCTACAACAATTATGCAGGTGGCTGGACCTGCCCTATAACGAGTAAACTCTAGGTGTCCTCAATATCATCAACATCCAGCTGCCCTGTCATTCTCCTTCTGATATGCGACCATGACATACCTGTTGCAAGCACCAGGGAAATCACAATCAGCAGAATATAGGTGAAAAACGTCGGGTCGCTGAGTGACATCAAGCCGAAATCAACCAGCACCCAGATTAGACTGGCGACAAAGGCCAGCGAAAGAATGATGCCGAATATTCCAAGCGAACGTGCTGTCGCACGAAGATAAATTACCCATCCTATCAACAGTACTACACCGGTAAACAGAATCAGTGGATCAAAGTGGTCTGTCGCATTACTCATCCAGTAAAACCAGCAATACTTTGTTGGGTTATAGGTAGCAAAAACCAGCACCATCGCCGCTACCAGCCTGAGAAGAAAATCAAAAAAATTGAATCGTTGAGCCGCCATTGCACTAACCCTGTGTGTACCTTGAGATTATTTTGGCACGTAGGCTAACAGTAGCTACTCGCTTAATCCAGTAGAATTAACAGTTAAAAGGAAGCTTATCATGTTCCGTTTTCGCTGCATTACAGGCCGCTAATAAAGCATGATTTCTGTCAACAAATTCATAGAATATTGGACAATGCTACTGCTTTCCGTTACTGTGATCGTTGCTTCACCAGCCCAAACTACCAATTTGGAGGAGAAGGGTCGACTAACAGACCCGGCATAATTCCGGTCAAAGGGAAAAGATCTTGAGTGTCATTTCCCTTTTACTGGATTTTTTTTATCTTTAATCTACCAACGTTTTTTATCAACAACGTCTATATCGAACAGAAGATCCAGTTGATCGATGAATACGGGTTTTTTCCCATATTCGTCAACAATCGGCCCTGATATCATTTCACCCATGAGCAGCGAACCAGGCGAAGAACGAAAATCTGCCAGCAAAAGAGCGACTTTTGCCAGCATTATCGTCAATTTTTTTCTCTCCATAGGGCAAATAGTCCTAGGAGTTATCGGTAATTCCCAGGCCCTGATTGCGGATGGTGTTCATACACTTTCTGATTTAAGTACGGACACACTTGTGCTTTACGCTATCTGGCATGGCAGCAAGGAAGCGGACGATGACCATCCCTATGGCCATGGCCGCATCGAAACAGCGGCCACCGTTTTTCTTGGTTTATTGCTGGCCATCGTGGGTGCAGGTATAGCAATCAATGCTGCTTTACGTCTCACAGAGCCGGAAGAAATTCTGACACCGGCACCAATCACCCTGGTCATGGCGATAATCACCATCCTTAGCAAGGAAGGCCTCTATCGCTATACCATAAGCATCGCTAATCGGGTTCACTCCAATATCCTGCGTGCCAATGCCTGGCATCACCGCAGTGATGCCATTTCCTCGGTCATTGTTTTGATTGGTATTGGCGGCAGCATTATGGGCCTGCCCTATTTTGACTCCCTCGCGGCAATTGGTCTCGGCAGCATGATTATTCGCATGGGTTTAGTACTCAGCTGGAAGGCACTTAAAGAGCTTATAGATACAGCCCTTAGCCATGATGAAGTGAAAGCTATCCGCAAGACTATTGGCGGTATAGACGGTGTTATCGACCTGCATATGCTGAGAACTCGCCTGATGGGCGGACGGGCACTGGTAGATGTTCACCTGCAGGTTGACGGCGATATCAGCGTATCTGAGGGACACCAGATTTCTGAAAATGTCCGTTCGCGTGTTATTAGTGAGTTCGAAAGTGTTGATGATGTACTGGTCCATATAGATCCGGAAGATGATGAGATCAGCCGGGTTAACATTGACCTGCCGCTGCGAAATGAGATGTCACGTCAGATCAACCAGGCGCTTGCCGGCATCAAAGGTGCCGAAGTTACTGAAAAGATCACCCTGCATTACCTCAGCGGCAGCATCAATGTCGACCTGACATTCCCCACCCTGCCTGACTCGACAGAAAAGAGCCGACGCGCAATGGCGAGCAAGGTCGTCTCGACGTTGCAAAAAAACCCGAATATCGGCAGTGTAGAGATCTTCTACCACTGCCGACAATGAAAATGCTGACAGTGATTGTGTTTTCGCACTGATCTGGTGCAAAATATCGCCTCATTTGGCTGCTGCCAGCTGCAGCCAGTTTTGTTCAGGCATTTAACATTTCATTTAACCGTGCTTTGCACACCAGACGCTAATACAAGAGGAATTCAATGTCCGCTGAAATTTTGAAAATGATCGAGGAAAACGGGGTCAAATTTATAGACTTTCGTTTTACTGATACCCATGGCAAGGAACAGCATGTTTCCGTGCCTGCTCACACGATGGATGAAAGTGTATTCGAAGAAGGCAAGATGTTTGACGGCTCTTCGATCGCTGGATGGAAGGGAATTAATGAATCGGACATGATACTGATGCCGGACGCTTCGACAGCAGTTATGGATCCGTTTTTCGATGACCCAACCCTGATCATTCGCTGCGATATTCTTGAACCGGCTACCGGTGAAGGCTATGAGAGAGATCCACGTTCTATTGCACACCGCGCTGAAGCCTATCTCAAATCAACTGGCGTCGCTGATGCGGCATATTTCGGCCCGGAACCCGAATTTTTTGTCTTCGACGATGTGCGTTGGGGCAATACCATGCAGGGCTCTTTCTTCAAGATTGATTCCGATGAATCTTCCTGGAACTCTGAAAAAGTATTCGAAGACGGCAACATTGGCCATCGCCCTGGAATTAAAGGCGGTTACTTCCCGGTACCACCCGTCGACTCTCTTCAGGACTTGCGCTCCGCCATGTGCCTGACCATGGAAGAAATGGGTGTAGAAACAGAAGTTCATCATCACGAAGTGGCAACAGCCGGCCAGTGTGAAATTGGCACTAAGTTCAATACACTGGTGAAACGCGCAGATGACAACCAGGTGATGAAATACTGCATCCACAACATCGCTCACGCCTATGGCAAAACAGCCACCTTCATGCCGAAACCGGTTGTTGGTGACAATGGCAGTGGCATGCACGTGCATATGTCCCTGGCAAAAGACGGTGAAAACATCTTCTCCGGCGACGAATATGGCGGACTGTCTGAAACAGCACTTTATTACATCGGCGGCGTCATCAAACACGCAAAGGCCCTGAATGCCTTTTGCAATGCCTCGACCAACAGCTACAAGCGCCTGGTCCCCGGTTTTGAAGCACCTGTTATGCTGGCCTATTCAGCCCGTAACCGCTCTGCCTCAATTCGTATTCCGTTTGTCAGCAACCCGAAAGGACGCCGCATCGAGGTACG
>JARFQI010000088.1 GCA_029287855.1 Arenicellales bacterium
GGCGGTCAAGGACGTCACACTGGAAATGACGGATCTTGATGAAG
The DNA here is from genome assembly GCA_029287855.1 of Arenicellales bacterium. Taxonomy (GTDB): domain Bacteria; phylum Pseudomonadota; class Gammaproteobacteria; order BMS3Bbin11; family BMS3Bbin11; genus BMS3Bbin11. The sequence continues at coordinate 45 of JARFQI010000088.1, forward strand.
CAGATATCGACCGCTTACTTGATCCATATCAGCTTACGCGTGGCGGCATGTCGGAGTAAACATGAAATCAGTTTTCGGCATTCAGTTTTCAGTTTTCGGTATCATATTATTATATAAAACAATATTTTAGAATGGTTTTATCATACATAACCTGAAGTCTAAAAACAGAAAACCATCTTTAAGTAATATGCCTGATTCATTCAATCGTTGTAATGAAGCACTCTCTTCATACCCTGTAGCCATCCCGGGGCCAGCTGGCGTGCTTGAAGGGAAGGTCGATTGTGCTGTCGGCGGTGCAGCTCTGGGTATTGCCGTCATCTGCCATCCGCATCCGCTATACGGTGGCAGTATGCACAACAAGGTGGTGCATACGCTGGCGAAATTGCTTGCAGTGTGCAGTTACACGGCGGTGAGGTTTAATTTCAGGGGCGTTGGTGACAGTGCCGGCAGCTATGATGAAGGTATTGGTGAGGCTGATGATGCGATGGCCGTGGCTGACTGGGCATTGAAGCAGCAGGCTGGTATGCCTGTAATTCTGGCCGGGTTTTCCTTTGGCTCTTTCGTTGCCCTGCAGGCGGCATCTAAAATCCAGACCAGGGCATTGATCACCGTTGCGCCGCCGGTGAGAATGTTTGATTTCGAGAATCTGCATGGGATTGATTGCCCCTGGCTGCTGATTCAGGGTGATCAGGATGAGGTTGTCGAGGTCAATTCAGTGATTAACTGGGTTCGCACTCTGAAACATCCACCGCAGCTGGAAATTGTCAATGACAGCAGTCATTTTTTTCATGGCAAATTGATTGAACTGCGATCTATCTGTGAGGAGTTTGTGCAAAAACTCGGATAGATCCCTGCAGCGGAGATTGCCACTTTGTGCACAGAATGCTTTATCACTAATGCTTTGTCGTAGCGTCTGCGGTACTATTTCAAACTTAGCTAAAATTCCCAGGCGATGTATCAGTAAACCCACACTATTTTTTTAAATATATAGATAATTAATCCAAAGGAAACAATGTGTTGGAAGTTATAATTAATGGTAAATCAAGGTCTCTTTCTGGCCCTGTCAGGGTCAGCCAGCTGATACAGGAAATGGATTTACTGGGCAAACGGATTGCGGTCGAAATTAATGGTGAAATAGTGCCGGCCAGTCAGCATTCTACCTATCAATTGTCCGACGGCGACAGAATTGAAATCGTCGGTGCGATTGGCGGCGGATGATCAGGTTTATACAATATCAGGCAAAAGACTCAAAGACTCAAAGACTCTTAACTTAAAGGTGACATAGTGACAGACAGCAGTAATGACCCGCTCGTAATTGCAGGTGTTGAATACACATCCCGCTTATTGGTTGGAACCGGAAAATATAAAGACATGGATGAAACTCGCCAGGCGATCGAGGCCAGTGGGGCAGAGATCATCACCATCGCGATTCGTCGCACCAATATTGGTCAGAATCCGGGCGAAGAAAATATCCTGGATGTGCTGCCGCCTGAAAAATATACCATTTTGCCCAATACGGCGGGCTGTTATACCGCAAAGGATGCAGTCAGAACCTGCATGCTTGCGCGCGAACTGCTTGATGGCCATCAGCTTTGTAAGCTTGAAGTACTGGGTGACGAAAAAACTCTTTACCCGGATATGCCTGCGACCATGGACGCTGCCGAGATTCTCGTCAAAGACGGTTTCCAGGTGATGGTTTACATGAATGATGACCCGATACTGGCAAAACGCCTGGCTGAAATGGGTTGTGTCGCTGTGATGCCACTGGCGGCACCGATAGGTTCCGGTCTGGGTGTGCGCAATCCGCACAATATCCGTTTCATCGTTGAGGAAGCGACAGTACCCATTCTGGTCGATGCAGGGGTCGGAACGGCCAGTGATGCCGCCGTGGCAATGGAGCTGGGCGTCGATGGTGTACTGATGAATACGGCAATTGCGGCGGCCAACAAGCCTGTATTAATGGCTGCAGCGATGAATAAGGCGGTCAAGGCCGGTAGAGAAGCCTGGCTCGCAGGCCGGATGCCAAGAAAAGCCTATGCTTCAGCGTCTTCGCCTGAAACCGGGCTGATTGACTAAAGTCAGGGCTAGAGTCGCTGCATTGTTGACTGCTATACTGATAGGATGATTTAAATTTTTGTCATTGCGCGAACTGTCCGGGTCCCACAGGTAGCCCAGCAGTCGCTCAAAACCGGCATGGTCTTAAATAAACGGTATTCTCGAGGAGTATATTCTTTGGAAGTTCATGATACCCACCTCAAGGGTGTTAGGTTAATCGTACCGCGTGTCTTCAATGACGACAGGGGCTTTTTCCTCGAGACTTTTAATGCTGCCGTATTCGAAGAAAACGGTTTGCCGAGCAATTTTGTCCAGGATAATCATTCCCGTTCAACTCGCGGAGTGCTGCGCGGTCTGCATTATCAGTTTCCGACCTGGCAGGGCAAACTTGTGCGTGTCGTGACTGGTGAAATTTTTGATGTTGCGGTGGACATCCGAAAGGAATCAGCAACCTTTGGCCAGTGGTATGGCGTTATCCTGAATGAAGATAATAAACATCAGCTGTATATTCCTCCCGGTTATGCACACGGCTTTTGCGTCTTGAGTGAAACCGTTGATGTCACGTACAAATGTACCGCCCCCTACACTCCTGCCGAAGATGCCGGAATCCGTTGGGATGACCCGGATATAGGCATCGACTGGCCGATCAGTGACCCCCTGGTGTCGGAAAAAGATCGCAATGCTCCACTATTAAAAGACATAAGCCTTAAATGAAAATTCTATTGTTGGGGCGTGATGGCCAGCTAGGGACAGATTTAAACGAAATCCTGTTATGTGAACTCGTGCCGCAAGGCGTAGAACTCTCGAGCTATGGTTTTGAAGATCTGGACATCAGCAATTTCGAACGTCTACAAGAAGTTATCAATGATGAGAAGCCTGACCTGATCATCAACGCCGCTGCCTACACTGCTGTAGACAAGGCAGAGTCGGAACCCGAGCTGGTAGCATTAGTAAATGCCGAGGCACCGGCTGTAATGGCTAAAGCAGCGGCAGCTGTTAACGCCGGAATCATTCATTATTCTACTGATTATGTTTTTGATGGCTCAGCTTCCCGGCCATACACAGAAGAAGATCAGACCAGTCCTGAATCTGTATACGGCAGGACAAAGCTTGATGGTGAAAATGCCGTCCTGACGAATTGTAACAATGCTCTCGTTTTGCGAACCAGCTGGGTCTACTCAATGCATGGGCAGAATTTTCTGCGTACCATGCTGCGACTGGCTGCTGAACGGGATGAGCTAAAGGTCGTCGGTGACCAGGTTGGCTCACCTACAACCACGCGGGCGCTGGCCGATGCCACATTGAAACTGGTGCAATACTTTATCCTCAACGGCGAGTTTTCTGACCCGGTTAGCGGTGTCTATCACATGACCTGTGGCGGGCAGGCCAGCTGGTGTGATTTCGCCAGGGCAATCATTGCTGCCTCAGAGTATTCAGACACCCGCGTGCTTGATATCACCACCGCAGATTATCCAACTGCGGCAAAACGGCCGGCCTATTCAGTCCTGTCAAATAACAAGCTTTACGATACTTTTGGCATACGCCTGCCTGACTGGGAAACTGCCCTTGACCAGTGCATGCAGAAAATTGATTAGACTGTCCTAAACACCGTTGACCTTTCTTACTGACGCCTCATCCTTACTCGGGAAAGACGGCCCTTTTGCCGGCCTGCTGGATAATTACCGTGTCCGCGAATCCCAGCAGCAGATGGCCTCGCGCATAGAACAGGCAATAGCTGATAAAGAAATACTGATTGCCGAGTCTGGCACCGGAACCGGCAAGACCCTGGCCTACCTGGTACCGGCGCTGATGTCGGGCAAAAAGGTTCTGGTGTCGACAGGTACTCGCCACCTGCAGGACCAGTTGTATAAGCATGACCTGCCGCTGGTGCGTCGTGCTCTTGAAGTCCCTGCCACCATGGCCCTGCTGAAAGGGCGTTCAAATTATCTCTGCCGTCAGCGTCTTCAGCAGGCCGAGTATGACCAGTCCGGTTATCGCCCCTTCCCACAGGTAGACCTGGCCGTCATCAGCAAATGGTCATTGACGACTCTGCATGGCGACATTGCAGAAGTCAGCGGTGTACCGGAACAATCCAGAGTATGGTCAGATGTCACCTCTACAGTGGATAACTGCATTGGCAGCAAATGCCAGTACTATGATGACTGTTTTGTCAATGCCGCACGTAAGGATGCCATGGAGGCTGATATCCTGGTCGTCAATCACCATCTTTTTCTGGCAGACCTGGCCCTCAAAGAAGAGGGCTTCGGGCAGTTGTTGCCAAAGGTTGATGTGGTTATTTTTGACGAGGCCCACCAGGTGCCAGACACTGCCAGCATCTATTTCAGCACAGGTATTAGTCAACGCCAGATACTGGATCTTTGCCGGGATACCCGACTGGCAGAAGTAGCAGAAAAATGTGGTATAGACGGTCTGGAACAGCGTATTGATGAACTGGAAAAACTGGCAAAAGAATGCCGGCTTACCATGGGTATGGCTGTCAACAAAGGTAGCTGGTCGCAGCTTGAACGCCTTCCTGATTTCACCAGTGCCCTGGCAGGTTTAAAGCATGGCTTGCAGCAGACCCATGAGGTGCTGAAGCTGGCATCAACACATGGCGACCAGCTGGAGAACTGTTATCAGCGGGCACAGGTGATAATAGACAGGCTTGCTTCTCTGGATAGCCATAACAGTGAGGATTTCATCCGCTGGTATGAAACCAGTAAAACGGGCTTCCAGCTGCATAGCACACCATTGAATATTGCTGATAAATTCAGAGAGCTGGTCTGCGAACAGGGACGGGCGATTATCTTTACCTCCGCCACGCTCGCAGTATCTGGTAATTTTACTCATTACCAACAGCAACTGGGTCTCGAGGATGCATCGACAGATGTATGGCCTGGTCCATTTAATTACGCCGAGCAGGCGTTATTTTATCTGCCGCAGGATTTGCCTGAACCGGGTGAACCGGGACACACCGCGAAGGTTGTCGAGCTGGCTGAGCAGTTGATTAAGATTTCCGGCGGCCGGGTGTTTCTTCTGTTCACCAGTTTTCGCGCACTGAATGAAGCCTCCAGCCTGCTTCAGGGACGTCTCGATTATCCGCTGCTGGTGCAGGGTGAGGCACCCCGTCATGAACTGCTGCAGCAATTTCGCCAGGCGGGCAATGCCGTTTTACTAGGCACAGGCAGTTTCTGGGAAGGTGTCGATGTTAAAGGAGATGCCCTGTCCGTAGTGATCATTGATAAATTACCATTTGCGGCACCCGATGATCCAGTCTTACAGGCTCGCAGCAGTGCCGTCAGAAGTGCAGGGCTCAATCCATTTATGACTCTGCAATTGCCGCAGGCAGTGGTTGCTTTACGCCAGGGTGCTGGCCGCCTGATAAGGTCTGTTGATGACCGCGGCGTTTTCATTCTTTGCGACACTCGCCTGGTGAGTAAATCCTATGGCAAAATTTTTACCAGAAGTCTGCCACCAATGAAACGCACCAGGGATTATCCCGAGGTTATAGAATTTCTGGAAACAAATTGAGATAACAATGACAATTGAAAAACTAACTCCAGACCAGTTGCGGGTGGCCACCGAGGCTACGTTGTTTGAGTTTAAAAACAGTGCAGCACTGACACCGGCCAAACCCTGTACAGCTCAAAACCGCGCAGTGGCTGCATTGAAAACTGCCCTGACCGTGCCGGGCCCCGAATACCATGTAATGCTGCTTGGCGGTGAAGGGACAGGTCGACTGGACTGTCTCTATTCAGTGCTAAATGAATGTA
>JARFQI010000122.1 GCA_029287855.1 Arenicellales bacterium
GGCTATCAACCCGGCTATCAACCCGGCTATCAACCCGGATACTGGCCGGGCAACGGTGGAATGGGCGGATTTCCTTTCGGTGGAAACTCCGCATATGGTCTCCCTTTTGGCGGCAACTCTAGCGGCTTCCCTTTTGGAATGGGAAATGGCTGGATGCCGAACCCAGGCTCTGGTTTCTGGTGAGCAACGTTGGAGGAGATATTGATTAATTTGCCTGAAGAGAAAAATCTGTTATCAGGCCAGCAGTTTAATCTCAAGAGATTGCTCTGGGTTAATGGTAAATCAATGAGGTGATATGAATTATGAGGCCAGGCTTATGAAATCTGTAATTGTCATATTGATCTGTTCAATGTTGTCGCTGGCAACTGACGCCTATGCATTTTCCCAGTCTTTTTCCGCTGAAGCGGTGCAGACTGCACCCGGTATGCAGCCTACGCATATGAAATTGCATGTATCACAAGATAAATCCGTACGCATTGAGATCATGACTCCTCAAGGTGAAATAGTGCAACAGTATTTTGCAGATTCCGGGTTGATGAGGGTTCTTTATCCGGCCAGGAAAGAATTTCTTGAGCAGAAGGCCCCTGCTCCATTGTCAATGCCAGGCGATGTAGTGATGAACCCCTGTGACAACATGCCTGATGCTAAATGTCAGAACCTCGGTGTAGAGGAAATTAATGGTTTGCCGGCAATACACTGGAAGGTTACACGCCAGGGGCCAAACCAGCAGGTGTTTACTATGGAGCAATGGCTTGATCAACAGCGTGGTATTACCTTGCGTGAGAAGCTACCAAGCGGCGCCAGTATAAATGCGATAATGACGGCCAAAGAAAATGTCAATGGTAGAGAGGCTGAGCGCTGGGAGGTGACAATGACATCAGTGGATGGCAAGTCGCAGTCTGGTACACGTTGGTATGATGTTGAGTTGGGTATCACAATACGGGAGGCTTTCCCGAACGGATCCGTCAGGGAGCTGCAAAATATTGTAGTGAATGAACCCGACCCGGCTTTATTCAGTTTGCCGAAGGATTACAAGAAAATTAATATCCCGGCACAGTCCCAGGGGAGATAGTCGTGATTACACTGGTTGGTAACTTTAAAGGTGGTACAGGCAAAAGCACGGTTGCTTTCAATCTGGCAATCTGGCTCGCCAGTCAGGGAAAGAAAACTGCAGCAGTTGATCTTGATCCCCAGGGCAGCCTTACCGATGTCATGTATGTGCGTGAAGAAATGGAATATGTACCACTGGTGCCAGTTTTTCAGGAATTAAATAAAAAAATTGGTAAGGAGTGGGATGAAATCATTGTCGATGTCGGTACTGCTGATATTCCTGCAATGGAGAAAGCGATGTCTCTGGCTGGCCGCATCGTAGTCCCGGTGGCGCCATCTCAGGCTGATGTTTGGTCGACGCAGCGTTTTATGGACATAGTGCGAAAGAACTGTAAAGAAGATACGATTGTAACGGGTCTGATCAACAGAGCCGATACTCACCCTAAAGTAACAGAGACAGAAGAGGCTATGGAAGCATTGACCATGATCCATGGTCTGAAGATGCAGAAGAGTTACCTTTATCAGCGCACGGCATATCGCAGGGCTTTCAGTGAAGGTCTGGCGGTATTTGAGATGATGCCTGCGAATAAGGCAGCGGGAGAAGTTTGGCGTCTGTCCAGGAGCCTGTTCAATACAGGGGTGGGAAGAAAGAAGAAATCAGCTAAAGGCAAGAAATAATATTTCAATATTTGGTCTCAACCTGAATTAGCCAGAATATAGTCATCTTAGCGTAACAATACTCTTTCAGAACAGTGAGCTTTTATGAAAATATTACGTTTTTTGCTTTGTCACTTATTGTCAATCACTTTGCTGGTTTCGTGCATCCTGCTATTTCTATCTCGTGATACATTAAAAGAAGACTTCAATCGACTGACGGGCAGAGTCTCACAGCCTGCGATCAATGATGCAGCAGTCAGTTCTCTGGCAACAGAAAAGCAGGATGAAATCTCACCTGTAGCAGATGGCACAGCAACTGCTCCTGACCATCCCGAAGATAGTGCTGTGGTGGCTGATGTCAACGATATTCCTGTTAATACTGCCCCTGTTGTTGAGCCAGTCCCTGTTGTCGAGCCTGTAATCGCTGAGAGTGAGCAAAAGGTAGAAAATGACGAAGCCATGCAACCAGAAAGTGACGTGAAATCCCAGTTGAAAAGCGAAGACCCCTGGGACACCGTTCTGGCCGGCGTAAAGGAGAGTCAAGTAGCTACTTCAGAGTTTGGAAGTGATATCCAGGCTGAGCCCGAGCCCGTCGCTGAAAGCACCTCTACAGCTAGCTTTCCACCGGAAAATTATGACCCGGAATCAAGCAGTTCCGATGCTGCTAACCATGCAGTTAGCGCATTCGCCAGCCCAGGTTTTCCCATCACGGAAAGACAAAGCTTTTCTGCCGGGCAGGCTAGCGAAAATGTCCCATTTATTCAGGAAAATGCACCAGTGCAGGAGCTTGTAAGCACACGCGAAAACGTGACAAATGGCCAGGTTGTTGCTGACCAGGCATATTACGCAGCCCTGGAAGAGGCTCGTAGAATGCACTGGGATGGCAATGCGAAATCTGCCCAGGCTGCTTTCGAGAGACTGATGATTGAATACCCGGCGATGCCTGAAGCCCCAGCTGACCTCGGTAATTTATTCCTCCAGCAAGGCAATAGAGAAGGCGCTATATGGGCTTATCAGAATGCGATCCCGCGCTATTTAAATTTGCATCGAGAGCAAGAAGCGATTAACCTTACAAGATTCGTGTCGCAGTACGACCCCGCGATAGCAGAATCACTACAAAAAAAATACTGGTGACCAGCCTGAATAACAAGGCAACGATTATCAGACCTACCAAAGGAAAGGAGTAAAAAATGCTTTTAATCAAGCTGTTACGGAATTTATTGGCTATTGTTGGGCTGGCCACAGTTGTTGCAGCAGGGATCATGTATCCACAGCTGAAGAAGTTTCAGACTGAGTTTGACCCAGGTGCTTTTAACACCTACAAAGAACTCGTAGGAAATGTTATCGAAGCTGGAAATGCGGTTGAAGCAACTACGTGGAAATATAAGTTAGAAGAAGGCGTCTCAATTGATGACGCAATTGAGAGTATGAAGATTGCGGCGAATGCACACAACATCAAGAATGTGGGTGAGCTTCCTTTATACAAGGAAGTAGAAGCAATGACTGGTGCGCCATATAGGCATGCGCAGATATTTATGTTTTGTAACGCCGCCACTGCGGCAAAGATGATGGATTACAATGATGCATATTCGGCCTATTTACCGTGCCGGGTAGCGTTAGTCGAAGACAAACAAGGTCAGGCCTGGTTATATAGCCTGAATATGGACCTCATGATATATGGGGGCGAACCGTTACCTCCTGAACTTAAGGAAGAAGCCATGAATGTGAAGAAGATCATTCTTGACATTATGCAGAAGGGGGCCGCGGGGGATTTTTAATTTAATAATAGAGGCAACATGAATGGAAAATACAATAAAAAAAACGGATGCATTAAGTACCGACGCTGAGGCGATTGCCGGCGGTGCTGAGTGCATGGGCAGGCTGGCTGATAGTTTTGAAGCCAGTGCCCGCCGTTGGGAGTTAATCGTATATCCGTCTATGGTTGCATTTATACTGCTGGCGGCTTATGGCTTTTACCTGATTTATAATCTTACCCACGACATTGCCGATGTCGCCAAGAGCGTCCGCGAGATGACAACGGTTGTAACTAAGGACCTGGATGAAATTTCTTCAAAAATGACACATATTGCAACGTCAACAGCATATATGCGCCCGATGTCGGAAGACATGAGAGCAATGACGCGCAGTGTCAATGAGATGAATACCAGTGTCAGCCACATGCAATACAATATGTGGCAGCTGAATCGCAATGTTTCTGCCCCGTTCAATATGGTTGACAAGATGATGCCGTTTGGCTCTTCGCGGCCCTATGGTAAAGCAAATAACAGGATCACCCCGCCGCTATACCCGAGGCAGCCAACTGCTTATGCACCAGCTCAGGCGGTTCAGCCTGCGGTACCAGCAGCAGCGCCTGCGGCGACAGCAACTGCAGCTCCAGTGAACTATAAATACCCATATAATCCTTACTCAAATGCTCGTATGATCAGGAGATATTAAGCAGTCCCAATTCTTAAGTTTTTACGTCATTCAGGCGACCGTTTACACTGTTATGCTCAGTGGGGTTTATGTCCAGGCATGATGGGTTTAGAATTACTATTCGATCTGTTAAGAAACTCGAAATATCTTGAGGAGACAATAAAGTAATGTGGCCATTCACGTTGCGTACAACAAAGCGCCTGAAGTCAATGCTGTCAAAACTCGAACAGCATATCACCATGGAGAATTCGGTTCTTTCCGAAGCTCTCGTCTCCTATAAGCAGCTAGATCAACTGGCCTATCGAATGGGGCTATTAAGCAGGGACGAATCATTTGCCTTGCGGATTGCATGGTGGCCAATGATCTCCATACTGGGCACTTTCTCATCCGGTAAATCTACCTTCATTAATGACTACCTGGGTCAGGATCTGCAAACTACTGGCAACCAGGCTGTAGATGATAAATTCACTGTCATCTGTTTTGGCGGAGAAGGAGAGCCGCGTGTTCTTCCAGGCATGGCATTGAACGGTGACGCCAGGTTTCCCTTTTATCAAATAAGTCGCGAGATTGAAAAAGTGGCAGAAGGGGAAGGACGCAGGATTGATTCGTTCCTGCAGCTGAAAACCAGCAATGCAGATCATATTAAGAGAAAAATTATAATAGACTCCCCAGGTTTCGATGCCGATGCGCAGAGAAACTCTATTTTACGAATTTCTTCACACATTATTGATCTGTCAGACCTGGTATTACTATTTTTTGATGCACGTCATCCTGAACCTGGAGCCATGCAGGACACATTGAATCATCTTGTCGAAGCAACTGTAGGGCGACAGGATGCAAATAAATTTATGTATATACTCAACCAGATCGATACGGCTGCAAGGGAAGATAACCCGGAAGATGTCGTTGGAGCCTGGCAAAGAGCACTGGCTCAAAAAGGGCTCACTGCCGGACGTTTCTTTACTATCTATAATGAAAAAGCATCTGTTCAGATAGATGATGAGACTCGTAAGGCACGTTTTCAGTCAAAGCGTGATGCAGATCTGGCAGACATTACAGACCGTATGGCTGAAGTTGAAGTCGAACGTTCATATCGAATCGTTGGCGGCATTGAGAAGCTCGCGAAGTATATTGAAGAGTCCATTATCCCAGAGTTAAAAGGCTATATAAGTCGCTGGCGAACCCGTGTACTGTGGGGTGACGCAGTATTTGCTGTGCTGATAGCCGTCATAGCTGGTGCAGGCTTGTCTGCATCAGGTATGGACCATAATCAGCTGATGGCCTGGGCCACAGCCAACAAAGTTCTGGCAATAGCTGCAGCTGTAGCAATCTTTGGGCTTTATCTCTCGCTGCACTTCTGGTGGCGGAGAAAAGTGGCAAGAAAAATTGAAAAACGAATTCCAGAACAGAAAGGTCCAGGAGACCCAAATCTGCGGCTTGCTTTCCGTAACAGTGTACGTTTCAACCGCAGTGTGTTCCAGCTTGATCCAGTAGGTTGGGGCAAGCGCACGATCAGGAAGATGGAGTCCATTATCCAGTCTGCTAATCAGCAAACCGAACTGTTGAATGATCGCTATACTGATCCTTCTGGCAAGCGAACAGAACTTGCAACGCTGGATAGCATGAATGGTGGTGAGCTGAAAATATAGGCTTGCCCGGTCGTTGAGTTGATAGCCAGTACTGTGATTCGACGAGTACATGACACATCCTATGCAGACAGCAAATGACATTCTTGTCGTTGAAACAGGTGAGAACCCTGTAGCAAGTGTCATCTGGGCTCATGGCCTCGGTGCAGACAAGCACGACTTTGAATCAATTATTCCAATGCTGGATTTGCCG
>JARFQI010000166.1 GCA_029287855.1 Arenicellales bacterium
GTATTCAGCGGAGGGCCGTGGCTGCAAGAGATTCTCCGCGATGCAGCAAAGTCCTATGCAGAGGAAGATACGGCTGCCAACCATTATAAAGTAACAGCTAAATTGCTGGCTGATTTACGGCGTTCTTTGAACAGAGTAAAAAGTCCTTCAGCCAGATTGCGCGTACTGGATCTGAGCCTCGCCGTAGAGGCGGCAAATTTTCGTGCCAGCACTGAATTACGCAATATCATGCCACAGGCAAGTCGCGCACAGCGTGTTGTATGGTTGGCCCAGGCAGCTGAAGCAGCATATGGCAGTGGTGTCATTAACGAGCGCAGTCTTGATGCAGTTAATCAGTCACTGGCAACCCTTGATTCAAAGAATGTGACACTGGATGATTACCTGCAGCAGCTTGGCTACCTGACCCGTGTTCCAGGCTGGGGTACACAGGGCATGCGTTTCCAGTTTTATGAATCTATGGAAAAGCTGGCACAGATAGAACCACTAAGCATGCACTTTATCCAGGACCAGCTTCGAGGTAGTCCTTTGCTATTTTTCTCGCAGGTGCTCGACGGCCTGGTCAGGGATGGCAACCAGTTGGCTGGCGTTAAGCACAAACTGTTTGGGAAAGAGATCGGCGTTGGTTTCCATGCATTAAACCCCGGTCTGGCCAGGGGGGTTCTGCATACTGGAATTGATGTTGAAAAAGTATCTGAGATAAAACCGGATGGTATTTATGTCCTGCCCGAGACCGTTTCCGATTTGCCGCCTTTAGCAGGCATTATCACTGCAGGAGAAGGAAACCCACTATCTCACGTACAGCTTCTTGCACGTAACCTGGGTATTCCAAATGTGACTGTAGATACCGCTCTTCTGCCTGAATTAAAAAAGCATAATGGCGAAACTGTTGTCATGGCGGTCAGTCCGGCAGGCCTGGTTGAGCTGGAAAATGACAGTCCACAATGGGAGAAAATGCTGGAAGATAATAAGGGATCGGGTGATGCAGTAATCCGCCCTGACCTTGCCAAGCTGGATCTGACAGTGCGTGATTTTATTGACCTGAATGAACTAAGAGCAGCTGATTCAGGGCGTATTGTGGGCCCCAAGGCTGCGAAACTTGGTGAGCTACACCATGCGTTTCCTGACAAGGTTTCAAAAGGCGTGGCAATTCCTTTCGGTGTCTTTCGCGAGGTAGTGCTGGATAAACCTTATAAGGGCAGTCAGAAGACCGTATTTGACTGGATGGTTGAGCAATATGCGGTGATACATGCATTGCCAGAGGGTTCCGATCAGCGGGCGCAGACGGCTGAGGCCTTTCGTGCTGAATTGTATGACATTATTATGCATGCTGACCTGGGTGATAAATTCCGAAATAAGCTGAAAGCAGCCATTATCAACACATTCGGTACAACTGACCTGGGTGTGTTTGTCCGCTCTGATACCAATGTCGAAGACCTCGCGGGTTTCACTGGAGCAGGCCTCAACCTGACCTTACCGAATGTGATTGGTTTCGATGGTGTTGTCAAAGCTATTAATAGGGTATGGGCTTCACCTTTTACAGCACGTGCTTTTGCCTGGCGTCAGTCGCACATGGAAGAACCACAGCATGTCTATCCCGCCGTATTACTGCTGCGTTCAGTGGCGAATGATAAATCCGGTGTTATGGTGACTGCTGATATTGATACTGGCGATCGTAATACACTATCCGTAGCAGTTAATGAAGGTGTCGGTGGTGCCGTTGATGGCCAGTCGGCTGAATCTCTGCGCATTAGCACTGCCGATGGTTCAGTGCGATTGCTGGCGACAGCAACGGCACCCTGGCGCAGATTGCCTGTGGCGCAGGGCGGCATAGCTAAATTTCCTGTCAGCGGGTCAGAATGGGTGTTGAAACCAGATGAAATCCAGCTGCTGGTTAAGTTTGCCAGGGAACTTCCGGATAAATTTCCACCCATCACTGACGATGAAGGCAACAGTTCACCTGCCGATATCGAGTTTGGATTCCTCGATGGCGAACTTCACCTGTTCCAGTTGCGGCCATTCCTGCAGAGTCGCAAAGCCCAGGGCAGTAATTACCTCGCCACCATGGATAAGGCACTGCAGGGCCATATGAATCAGTCTGTTGACATGACAGGAGTCCCTGGCAAATGAAAATTATATTTATACGGTTTATCGCTGCTTCATTATTGCTGAGTCCTGTCGTTGTGTACGGCTATCCACTGGATGGCTATGAGGAAACTGGGATCCGTCGCGTGGAAGCGGCACGCCTGGCTCATGAAGGTGTTATCAAAGGCAGCAAGCAGCCGCCCGGTGCCTTGCTCAGCACTCGAGAAGTTGACCTTCGCCTGTTAAACCATCGTGATATGAATTTACCGGAACCGGATCCTGAATTTACCCAGGAGATCAAAAGCCTGCTAGGTAAGGAAGCTGATCGTTACGGTATTTCAGTACTGGATCTGACTAACCCCGATAAACCACGGTATGCGGATTATCGAGGTGACTATCGTCAGAATGTCGGCAGTATCGGTAAATTGATCGGTGCATTAGGCCTTTTTCAGGCACTGGCGGACAACTGGCCTGATGACCTGGAAAAAAGACGGCAATTACTGAAAAACACTATTGTTACTGCTGATGAGTTTTCAGTATCCGATCACCACAAAGTGCGTGATTTCAATGTCGAAACACGTGAACTCAGTCGTCATGTGATACATGTCGGGCAACAGGCAACGCTCTGGAACTACCTTGACTGGATGCTTTCAGTCAGTTCAAATTCAGCGGCTGCAATGGTGATGCGCGAGGCGATGTTAATGCGTCAGTACGGCAAGGCTTACCCTCCCTCAGAAGAGGAAATTCAGCGCTTTTTCAAACAAACGCCAGGTAAAGAGCTTACGGCGTTGTTCCAGCGTACCTTTTTCGAACCGCTGACACGTAATGGCTTCGATCTGACACAAATCAGGCAGGGCAGTTTTTTTACCCGGCAGGGTAAGCACCTTGTCAATGGCGGTGGTAACAGTTATGCAACATCACGCACTTTGATGGAACTTATGCTGCGCATGGAACAGGGTAGACTGGTCGACGAGTTCAGCAGCCGCCAGCTAAAGCGCCTCATTTATATGACAGAACGTCGGATTCGTTATGCGTCAAGTCCGGCGCTTAGTGAAGCAGCGGTGTATTTTAAATCAGGGTCCCTGTATAGCTGTATGAAAGAAGAAGGCTTCAGCTGTGGTAAATACAAAGGAAATAAAGTCAACTACATGAACTCAGTCGCCATCGTTGAAAGCCCTGCCCAGTCAAGAGATTTACATTATATCGTGACGCTAATCTCAAATGTTTTACGCGTAAACTCTGCAGTTGCACACCAGTCTCTGGGGACATGGATTCAGCGCATGATGGAGAAATATCATGCAGGTGAAACGAACAGCACCCCGGTCAAGGCCAAATCCAATTAACCAAAGGAGTGAGAAATTATGTCGTACAAAATAGAATTATCCCTGGCATTCACCATTACCCTGTGCATGCTGGCTATCCCGGTATCTGCTGCCTACGCTGAGCCCGGTGAAATCGTCAGATGCGAGAGCCGCCACGGCAACTACACTCGGTGCGAGTCTCATACGAGAGGCAAAGCCGAACTGGATCACAAAATCTCCAACGCCAGCTGCCGACGCGGCAAGAGCTGGGGTTATGAAGACGGAGCGATCTGGGTCGATAACGGCTGCCGAGGTTTCTTCAAAATCGTTTCACGCGACGATGACTACTGGGGTCATGATGACGAAGTCGATAACAAGGAAAGATACGGTAGATGCAAGCTGGTCGATCGCGACAGAGATAGTGTGATTTTTACTCAGGGCTGCAGGATGAAGCAGAAATCATCATCACGTGTGGACAAGTATGTACTCAAGATGGACAGCGGTCGTAAGTTTGTCTTCAAGGACACGGGTGATGGTTACTACATATCGAGTCGTGAAGGTGGAACCGTAAAGGCCAGGCATCGTTCAGAAGGACGATCGAAAAATATCTTCGTTTGGAACAACTGGAGACTCGTCTACGAGAACAGGAACTAACGAGAACGGATAATCACCCGGCGCGCATGGGCGCCGCTTGACCTGGCCAGTCATTCCCCCGGCAAAGACTCGGTGCTGGACGGTCAGATCAGGCAGCGGCGCGGCCATGACGGCAAGCTAGCGGCTACCATTCTTATGCCTGGCCGGTCCTACGATGTTATATTTATGCTCAGATGCTTCCACCAGTGCACTATCGGCATGATACTCGCGCCATGTTCCCGATTTGCGGTAAACCTCTACACCGGGAGGTGATTTTAGCTCCAGTACAAACTTGTGTAATGCCCGCTTTAGACAGGGTCTGCTTCATCTTACGGGTCAGTTCCAGATTGATCAGTCGATTGTGGTATCCAGCAGATAGTAGAAGCGCGCCACCTGCATTGCAGTCGCAGCATGTGGAAGATTGTATAGCGGGTCACGCTGGTAAGCGCCTTGTTTTCATAATCCTTACCGACCCACAAACCGCCACCGTGATCCTTATCATACAGGCGATACCGTCGTGAGATTAGTATTTCCAGTAACTTCTCACGTCCTGCGCGCTCGAGCGGGCGCGTAGCTGCAGCAATGTTCGAGTAGCGGCGGATGTCCGTCATGACTTCGGTCAAAGACGCATCCAGTTTCAGTTTGCCCTGCTCCAGCTGTACAAAGGCACCTGGCATAATGGCGATCTTGGGCAGGCTGCCCACATAGACCATCAGGTTTCCAGCCATTGCCGCTACGCGCGGTTGGTGGATATCAGATATATCATCTGCCAGCACCAGTGACAGACGTTCCGCGGCCTGAGGCATTAGCCCTTTATCCTGCACCAATGCTTCGCGAACGGACTGTAATTTCGGATCAGCTGTTTCCCATAGTGAGGTATAGCTATCCTGCGCGTTTACGGCAGAAATAAACAGAAAAAAATACACAGGAGGCGAATGATTATCACTTGCTTCGAAGCTGATGGCATGCAGAAGGGAGATACATCAGTACCCGGCCTGAGTTTATATGGGCTAGCAACTTGTTACGATTATTAGTAACCAGGCATCAATTGACCCTGTGGTAACGAACTTCATTATGTCGGTCGCCTACCTGGCTGGTGACAAAGCCGTGATTGGTGCGGTCAATATCAAAAACAGTATTGCCGACATGCAGGCGTTCATCGTTTATCCAGCCAGTGATTTTCTGATCATCTATATGGGCTTTTACACGTCCATCTGACGAGATTTTCATAACAACATCAGCCCCGTAATCAGGGTTGTAGCCTCTGAATTTTCCGACCATCCAGCCTGGCACGTACGATGTATGGCGGCTTCCCTGGTAGTTATCGTCATTATATTTATACTTGTCATCGTGGTTGCTATTACTTATCAGTGCACCGAGTATGGCTGCCCCGATTACGACACCGGCAGCTGCAGCTGCATTACTAGAGTTGCTGTGATGATCATCACTATGCTGGTTGTTCTCAACATGGAATTTAGCACCACAACCATCGTCTACCCAGATTCCCCTGCGGTCATAGTCCCAGTTACGGCCCTGCACGCAGTGAGTTTTCGACAGTTGTTCTCGTAGGGTGACATAACCGGCTGATTGAATACTGCAATGTGTATATTTATAGTCGTGGCTTTTACAGGTTACGTTTTCATCAGCCAGTGCCATGGGGACTACCATAATGGACATAGCAGTGGCAGAAAAGAGTGAAATGAAACGTCTAGTGAGATGCATTAGTAAACCTCATGGTTGTGTATAGTGTTTTATGAAATGAAATGTGAAAGCATGGCAATATGCAGACTAGCTATTTCTCCTGAAGAGCTGAGTAATATACCTAATCAGTGAATATATGATCATTGCATTGAGAATACATCCCAGTGCCAGAAAAACCGTATTGAATATGATTGAGTCAATACCAAGGGTATCGGTAATCCACGTCAACAAAATGGTCCATGGCATCGCCACTATCACAACATATATACCAGCGAGTGACTCATCCTGTTTCGCCAACAGCATTAGCGAAAACGCAGCGACCACGAGGAGAAGATAGATCCCCGTCAAGATAATTGCTGCTTTTGATATTTTTTTATCGGCCACTTTTTCTGACCAGGAAACTTAATAGTTGTTCTTTACACCTGAAATCACCGTGTTGTTGTTAACGCCCTCAACGACATTATCTTTGAGATGACAATCCTTCTGCTGCTTGCCAAAATTGAAAGACTGGCAGCGATTATCATCGGCGCAGGCCCTGGCACAGCGTTTCAGGTTCCCCGAGTTGAAACTCCTGTAATCAGCGCTGTTGCGCTTGATATTACGAGTTATACGTACTCCGTGGATTACTTCACCGCTGTCTCGTCGGTAATCATCATGCCGATAATCGTCTCGGTCATTATTGCGGTAATCGTCGTTGCTGTCGTTCTCGACCAGAAACTCAGCCTTACAGCCCTGGTCTACCCATATTCCATGTCGGTCGTAGTCCCATGTGCTGCCCTGTTTGCATTGAGAATTCGATAACTGCTTATGCAATTTGACGTAACCAGGAGAACTTATGCTGCAACGACTGTATTTGTAATCGTGGCTCTCACAGGTAACAATTTCATCAGCATGTGCCTGCGGTAAAATAAAAAGCAAAACTGCGGTGGTAGATAACAGCGAAGCGAGGTTATTTGTGAAACGCATTGGTTGAATACTCCTGCTATGAATTATTTAGTAATTACTGATTTGATTATTTTTAAATGTCCGGCTTCGATGCTTTGCGATGTTCCTGTACAAGCATTTTGGCAAACACCAGCCATAATACGACCAGGCCAATATTAAATATAAAAAACTGCTGCGTTGTCAATGCCAGCAGCTCGACCCCTACGAGGACGGTGAGAGCAGCAAGGCCATCGCCCATCCTGACATAAAGGGTATCGATGGCAGGCTTGCCACGAAATTTCATAGCGGAGTCTACGGGCAGCCATAGCACGTGCCGGGCGGTGTTGTTGATCGAGTAGTCGGTCGCATTCTCGGCAATCTTCATCATCTTGACGATAGCCAGGATCGGCAGCAGCGCCATCAATGTGTAAGACACCAGCGCAATTACAGGCAGCATCAGGGCGATACTTGCAAAGCCGCCAAATTTTAGCAAACGTGAAACCACCAGCGATTGCAGCAGCAGAGCAACAACATTTACCCAGAAGTAGAAATTGCCATAAAATTTTGTTGTTTCACTTCGTGTGAATTCCAGTACTTGATGTGGATCGGTGATACCTTGATCAGCTGCCATGCCATGTAGTGAGTCCTGTACAACCTGGAATAACAGGTTTTCGCCGTTAGTGTTGACCCAGTTAGTCAACAGCGTGACAACTGCAGCAGCCAGCATGAATCTGCTAATGACAACAAGCCTGGCGCCGCTGAGGAGAAAGCCCAAGCCCTGGTTTTCTGGTTTTTCTTTAGTTGCTTCTTCATCCTCTTCTACTGTATCTGCTGCAGGAAGACTATTGTGATGGGCATCAACCTTCCGGCTTATAGCTATCGATGCAAACAACGGCAATGTGGCGAGAATTAGCAGCATTTCTGTTGCAACAAGTTCCGAACCAACCAGGATATCAACAATGTCTGAGCCTGCAACAGCCCCCAGTGTTGCTCCTATGGCTATGACAGGTATAAGGCGTTTACCACTTTCATCTGAGTAGATATCTGCACAGAAGGTCCAGAATTGAGCAACAATGAAAACCCCGAACATGCCCACCCAGAGATAGAAAAAGATTCCTGATAGTGGCAAATGATCAAAGAAATAGCCGGGCTGCAGAAACCAGAAAATGACCATATTGGATATACAGAAGAGGGTCACTCGGGTTATTAATGTTGACCGATCCCAGCGGCCTGCAAGCTTGCCATAAAAGCCGACAATAAACAGCAGGAAGATGCTTTGTAAGAAACTGGAATAGGCCTTTACTTCCATCTGTGTCAGGCCCTGTATGTCAGAGATGGCAATCCAGCCTTCACGCAGAGGCTTGATAAAATAATATGAACACAGAATGAGAAAAATATTTAAAGACATTAGCAGCGCTTTAGATCCTTCGCCGGGTTTGATTTCGGTGAAAATCTGCAGGAACTGCTCGGTTCTCGTGAGGTGGGATGAGCTCATTATTAAGAATAATATCTATATTGGCTGAACGAATGGTGTTGAGTCATTGTGGGTATTTCTAGTCTGTCCCTGGTATTTCGCTGTCCATGATCAGGTCATGCAGGGGCTTAGCAATATTGACAAGCCATTGTCCACCCTGAGGATGTTTAGCAAGACCGACGATAATAAACTTATGACCATTGGATTCAATTAGTGCACTGTCAGCATGGAACTCCCTCCAGGAGCCGGATTTTCGATAGATTTTTACGTCCGGTACTGACTGCAGGCCGCGGACAAATTTATGTGAAATTCCAGGCTTGGAGAGTATCTCTTTCATCGTAATCGTCAGCTCTTCTCCTACCAGGCGGTTGGTTTCCAGCAGATAGTAAAATCTTGCGACCTGCATTGCTGTTGCGCTATGGGAGAGATTCTTTATAGGTTCGCGACGATAAGCGCCTTTTTTAGCATAATCCTTGCCTACCCACAGACCTCCCCCATGTTCGGTATCGTAAAGCTGGAACCTGGATGACTGCAGAATGGCCAACAGGTTTTCACGCCCGACGCGCTCCAGTACGCGTGTTGCAGCCGTATTGCTTGAATACCTGATCATATCGGTGATGTCATCAAGCAGCTCTTCATTCAGCTCCAGTTGTTTATCCTCAATCTGGACAAAAGCGCCAAGCAGGATAGCTATTTTTGGCAAGCTTGCGGCATAAATCATCCTGTTACCGCCGAGTTCAGCAACACGCGGCTGATGTACATCGGTGATATCAACAATGACCAGTGATAAAAGCTCCTTATCCACGTAAGATTGCAAGCCGTTCTTGTATATTGATGCTTCAAGCCTGGCTTGTAAGTCTGGGTCTTTGCTCTCCCATAGGGATGGGTAGCTACTATCGGCGACAGCTAAAGTTATTGGCAATATAAATAAGGTGAGATAACGAAGAATTAACACCGTGGGGTTACCAGAAATTAAAGCCTGTATTTGTAAACAAAATTGTAATCAGTTTAAGTGCGAAGCCAGATAAGGTATACATACATTAGGCAGAAAAATAATGCTATTTGGATATCAGTTTTTAGCTCTCATGCTGACCTCAAAAGCATTATAAAAACGAATAGATACGCTTGAAGTCTCAATGCTAACTGTTACATATTATCTTCGGCGGATACTATGTACAATATATTAGAATTTTCAATATTATTCTTTGTCATTTCCCCGCAATTCCACAGGCAGGGCGAGGACAGTAATTCAGGTGAGGGATTTATCTAATGATTAAGACACTTTTCAAAGACGTGGCGTTTGGACGCATAGCGCGTCTGTCGTATTTAGGCCACTCAATACTGTTATTTTTGTTGTTGATAGCTTATATGCTTATCGTTGTGCTGGCTGTAGGCGCTGGTGAACACATAATCGGTGGAGATCTGCAGCAGGCACAGGACCAGTTACGCGGGATGTTGACACTGCCTTTTCTGATCATAACTGGAATTGTTATGGGGCTGCTGATGTTCGCTGGACTTAATATCATGGCAAAGCGTATCCGTGATATCGGCCTGCCAGGCTGGTGGATGGTACTGGCTTTAATAGTACTCGGTATGCTTTTGTCGTATTTTGTTTCTCAGCAGGCAGGAAGTGGATTACATACTCTGATCTGGCTGTTGCTGGTATTGATTCCGGGGAATGCAGTGGGGAAACAACCTTAGCAGTTAAGCCTGGCAGAATTACGGGATTGTACTGTACGCCTGGCTGGCGGCTAGCGCTTTGGTTTGCTGTGCAATTCCTCAACAGACAGCATGCGGGAGATGGCCAACATGCTATAGTTTTTGATGCAGGCTGCTGACCAGGCGGGTATAGCCCTTTTGCTCGGGGTTGAGTAAACCGTGACGAACTAGAAAATCCAGAACCACCAGGTTGCAATTGGGCTTGAAGTCCTCACCATTGCGTATGATATGCATCACTTCTTCGACTGGTATCAAATTGAATGACTCAACTTCGCCATCAGTACAGACGGGAGTAAAATCTTCCGGCAGCTCTATGTCGTAACAATAGAGCGTGTCAGGCTTAATGCCGTTAACTGATTCAGCAAGATAGCTTACCGTGCCGACGGCGCGTGCCTGGCTCGCCAGGCCTTTACTCATGCCTGCTTCTTCGGCACATTCCTTGAGGAGATTTTCTTCAAGGCTGGTATGCCACGGCAGTCCGCCGGCTACCATATTATCGAGTTTGCCCGGCTCGATATGTCGATCTTTAGCACGGCGTGCAATCCACAGGTGAATTCCATCATCTTTACGAACATAGCCATTCAGGTGCTGGCCGAAGCAGCGAATGCCAAAGAATGCTGCCGCACTCCTGTCCACGGTCATGATTGCCGCATTGCGGTCACCGGAAGTTACCGGGTAGGGTTCATTGAGATAAGCTCGAATAACCTGCTTCTTAACCAAACCACGAACAACTTCATCCATTGCTTCGGTACGTTGCTGAAAGCCCTGGATTGTTTCATTTATCTGTAGCGATTTTTCGTCCAGGCTGAAGATGTTTGGCCAGTCTGCAAGCTGACTGGTAAAAGTGGGTTTTGTCCAGCCGACTTGCCTGTCATCAATAACAAAAGGCAGATAGCTGCTAGTGTCAGCTGAGTTGCAGGTATTCACCCGCTGGATATAGGCTTGATATGACATGCTATTGTTTTTGATTATTCTTCCAGCAGTTTTTATTCAGTAGAAGGATCTTTTTCTTCTGCGTGTTTTTGTTCATTGCTTCCCATGACTTGACAGGGTTTTGATAACACCCAGACTACCGTAATCAACCTGAGTTTGTAAATATGATGCAATTAGATTGCTATAAAGCATTCAGATTCATTTGCAATAATGTAGACTCACATCAATCATGGAAATAGGTCGAAATTCTGGCCTGAGTGGCTGTATCCCGAGCAGGTAAATGCGCAGCGGTTGTGATCGTATGACGCATTTTCTGAAATCGAAACCGTGCATAGAATGGCGCGCAAAGTAAACTTGTCAGAAAAAATAGTACAGATAACATTACTGGAGAAATCATGATCATTGGTACACCTCTATCACCCGGCGCAACGAAAGTGATGTTGCTGGGTAGTGGCGAACTGGGTAAAGAAGTCATTATAGCGCTGCAGCGCCTCGGCATTGAAGTGATCGCCGTCGACCGCTATGCCAATGCACCGGGCCACCAGGTGGCACATCGTTTTCATGTCATCAACATGGCTGATGCCAGTGCACTGCGTGCATTAGTAGAACTGGAAAAACCGGATTACATCATTCCCGAAATTGAAGCGATTGCGACTGATGAACTGGCTGCGATTGAATCTGCAGGTATTGCGACAGTTATTCCGACTGCCCGTGCGACACAGCTGACAATGAATCGAGAAGGTATCCGGCGACTAGCGGCGGAAGAACTGGGCCTGGCAACATCAAAATATGCTTTTGCTGAATCTTTGTCAGAATTGACTACTGCTATAGAGAATGGCATTGGTTTTCCCTGCATAGTTAAGCCTGTAATGTCGTCTTCAGGGAAAGGCCAGTCTCTGATTAATGGCCCTGATGATATACCACAGGCCTGGGAATACGCGATCAGTGGTGGAAGGGTAGAAACCAGCCGTATTATTGTCGAAGAAAAAATCGAATTCGATTATGAAATTACTTTGCTGACAGTACGCGCGTTGAACGCAGAGGGTGATGTTGAAACACTATTCTGTGAGCCAATAGGTCATATTCAGCGTAATGGAGACTATGTTGAAAGCTGGCAGCCCCAGCTAATGAGCCAGCGCGCTATTGCAAAGGCTCAGGAAATGGCCAGGGCGGTTACCGACAACCTCGGTGGACGGGGACTTTTTGGCGTCGAACTATTTATCCGCGGCGAAGACGTATTTTTCAGTGAGGTCAGTCCGCGTCCTCACGATACCGGGATGGTAACTATGGCCAGCCAGATGCAGAATGAATTTGAACTGCATGCACGCGCAGTACTGGGGCTGCCTGTATCAACTGCATTACGTTCACCAGCAGCCAGCGCGGTAATCTATGGTGGATTGGAGCAGCAGGGAATAGCTTTTGATGGCATCGAATTAGCCCTAGCTGTACCACAATCTGATCTTCGTCTATTCGGCAAGCCGGAATCATTTACACAGCGACGCATGGGGGTTGCTTTAGCCTATGCAGATAATGTTGAAACTGCTCGGGAAAATGCCAGCATAGCAGCTTCGCTGGTTAAGCCTGTTAATCCTGATGAGTGATGGCAAGTGTCATGTTCTACATGTATTAGGTACTACGAGCTAGCTGGTTACAACCCCTCATACGTATGATGCAAGCTGGTTAAGTTCACTCGATTTAGCCTGGTAGATAAAGCTACTTCCTGATATTAGTCACCCGGAGCTGACTCAGGCTCCGGTTTCGTTGCCGGTGGTGCATACCAGCTTTCCGGCGGCACTACTTTTGCTTCAGCTGTGTCAGCGACATAGTTCGGCGTCATGATCTGCACGTTATGTTCATTAAAGACATCCTGGATATTGCGGTGAAGTTCGCTATACATCATCGGGATATCACTGACTTTTTTACAGTAGGCATTAATCTCGTAGGTGACTGCAAAATCTGTTAATGCCTTCTGTAATACAAAAGGTGATGGATCAGTTGAGAGTCCTGTTGTGCGTGCAGCAGCTTCGAGAAGCATGGCCTCCACCTGGCGCCAGGGCACTTCATAGCCAATGCCGATACTGGTATGAAGAATCAGCCCTTCTTTTTTGGCTAGCGATGTGTAGTTAATGACTTCGCTGTTTAGAATGGTTGAGTTTGGCATGACGATCTTTTCATTTTTTAATGAGAGCAAATTTGTCACCAGCAAACGAATCTCTGTGACCTGGCCAATGGTTTCACCAATTCGCACACGGTCGCCGACTTTAAATGCACGTCGGTAGGTCATGGTATAGCCCGCTATGACATTGGCGATGACCGACGTTGAGCCGAGGGATAGCAGGACACCGAGAAACAGCGAAATACCTTTAAAGGCTTCTGAATTGGACCCGGGAATATAGGGATAGGCAATAACCACCGCAAAGATGACAATGACAATACGCGCTATACGGTAGGTTGGCCATGCCCATTCAGGCTCAAAGCGCTGCAGCCGGAGACTCTGTCGATTTACCGCATCAAAGAAACTGTATGTCAGTTTCAGAATATAGCGCGTGAATAGAAACAGGATGATCAGGAAGAACAGGCTTGGCAGGTAGTCGAGAATACTAATACCCATCGTCCTCAGGGGGTCGAGAGCCAGTTCAAGCAGCCTGCTTGAAATATATCTTGTCCACGGGAAAAGATTAAGGACTAAGGTCAGGAAATAGTAGATCAGCAATAAAACCAGCATGGCCCTGATGATCACCAACAGCGCGTGCATGACTCGCCAGAGTTGTTGTGACTGGACTATACGCATGGATTTGGCTTCGAGCTTTTTGGTGCGGCGTTTGAAGCTTCTTTCTATTAAATTATGGAGTCGTCGGAAGACCCACAGCAGGACAACCAGAAGCACGAAAAGTACCGCCGTTCGTGCCAGTGCCAGCATGATATTTTTCTTGATCTTGGAGGGCGACCGGTCGTACCTGTATAATTCGATGCCTTCCATGATTTTGTATATGAATACTTCGGCAGTGATCTGTCGGTTATCGATACCCTGTACTTCGGCATCGAAGTTGAACACATCTGTGATATGGTGGTCACCCAGCAGTATGCTGGTGCGTTTAAGATCAGGCTTATCGACATGAATGATCATTGCCGGATCATTACGTGGATCTGCAGCTAATGCATGGATTCTATCGGCTATTTCTGTCGCACGTCGCCGGGCCGGGTAAGCTCGGATGCCCGGTACCTCGAATATGACGGCACCATTGACAACGACGGGTGCTGTATCTATTTCTGATTGAGTTGTATTCTCAGCGAATGCAGTGCTCAGAAAGAAAGTGAGCAGGAGTAAGAGCAGCAATTGCCCTGACTTGATGAAGAGAGGCGATGCATTTGTTTTGGTAGTCATAGTGAACGAACAAGCTAGGTTATTGTTATGCGATATCAGTCCTTTCTCTGAATTATCCTGTTTTCGTGTTATGCATCCCGTGTACATTCGAATTCAGCAGAAGACGCTTCTGCACGGGATGCATTTAATTACCTTATGGGCTGTAGCTTCAAATCATTAATCCTTAATCTTTTTTCCTTAGCAGGTGATCTTCGTAAGTAATATTTCATGATCAGCCTGATTTTGTTTAATCAACGCTCCAGGATGGCATCTACCTGCTCTTGAGGAAGATACTGGGCCTCATAATTACCTTCGCCGATGACTGTTTCGATATTTTTAACATAGGCTCTCAGATGGTTTTCAGATGCTTCAAGTAAATTACCGTACAAAGTAATGATATCTTCCTTATCTGTATAGACTTTTCCGCATTCAGTAGATTCATTGATGCCGTTGTCCAATTCTATTATTTCCTCAGGACAGAAAAGAATATCATGCATATCCAGTTCTTCTATCAATGCGCCGACATAGAATGCATCAAGCTCAGAGTTTGCACCCTTCGTAATCAAATCGTTATACGTATCAGTGAAATATTCGCTATAGGTTTCACTGGTATAAACGCCGACATTGTCATTTGTGCTTGGGTTAGGTAATCCATACTTCATGAGCATATACGTGGCGGCATCTACATGCCTTTGTTCTGATTTAACAATGTTGCCAAAGACAATGGCCTCCGGGTAGTACGTGCCGAGCGTAATATAAACATCGCGTGCCAGCTTTTCTTCCTGGCACATAAACTCTAAATGTGTTTGTTCGTTGTAGTCCAGGGTGCTTTCAACTGTACTGTCGCTGATATCAATTTTATTATTCTTTGCTGCTAAGGCAGGGGTGACGACCAGGGTGATACTAAGTGCTGAAATTCCAGCAAGAATTGATTTATATATGATGTTCATCTCAACCTCTATCTCTATTAAAGAGTAAATTAACGGACCATTTATAATGGTTCACTAATCATAGGTGAATTAGATTAAGGGTTAATTAACCACACATACAGATCATACAATAAAAACAGGTGAATTAGATTGACGCATATCAAGGATATGATTGATATCAATCAGTTAAATCAGGAAATTGAAAGTTGCCGAGAAGTAAAATTTATGAGGTGTGTATAAGTATAAGATTTTTCTATAGCAGTCAGGGGCTAGAATTGTTTTCATTCAATCATCAAAACAGGCCCTTGCCATTGGTGAAATACAGCAAAGCATCAAGAACCAGGGCAATGCCGACAAGGCCAAGCATCAATGGCATTAAATAGGCACTTACCCTGTCAACTTTTTCGTTGATCCTGGCGAGCACCGGCCGGCTGCTGTCTCCCATCACCAGGACAAGCAATGGCACCACCAGGAAAGGCAGTGCATAGAGTAAGTTGTAACCCGCCAGTGCGATGACCGAGCTGGCTACATTAAGTTCTGCCTTGAGTACCTGGTCAAGCGCTGCAAAATAAGGCAGGGCAAAGGGTAACCCGATGATGTTGATGATGGCACCGATAGCGAAGGACTTGATCGGTGTTAATTTTTCTACCTGTGGTTTGTCTTTTGTCTCCGGGGTCCTGCTGCGGCTTCGCCAGGCAACCCAGAGCAGCAGGATACCGACAACCAGGCTAATGATAAAATCAACAGGTTTGGGATTGGCC
>JARFQI010000022.1 GCA_029287855.1 Arenicellales bacterium
TTGGGCCGGCTCCAAAGGGTGGCTGAACGAAAGTAACGTCCGGTGTGTTGTCCGGTTGTCCAATTTGCTCACTTTCAGGCTGTGGAAGGTTACCCGGATTTTTTGAATCCACAGTAACCACACGACCCTGGCCGGCACCAAACTGGGCTTCGGTGATGGTACCGCCTATACTATCCAGATAACGGCGTAATGCATGCACCGGGTGCAGAAAGTTATTGGGTGCAACCTGTTTAACATTAGGGCCGATAATAACGCCCTCACTGTTCACCGGTTCCGCCAGCGTGATGGCACTCGCGTAATCATCTGCATCAGCTAACTGAAAGAACTTGAAATTGGCGCCACCGCCAGTACGGCAGACATCATCCAGCGGGTTGCCGTGTCCGTAACAGGAAGCAAATACATATCGTTTTCCCAGGTCTAACGGTTGACCGCCAATTTTTGTTTCAACAACGCGACTGCCTGAACTGCTGAACGGCCTGTTTTTAAGGTCGATTTTCTGTTCCATGTTGGCAAGACCAAGGTACCAGCCACCACGCTGCATGAATACATTACGATCAAAAACTGCACCCAGAATAGTATTCAGACTGTTCTGGATAGATTGACCAGAGAAGTCGGCGACATTGACGGCAGGTGCAATCGGGAACCAGGTATACAGGTCGCGTAGCGTGATCGCCTGCCCAGGAAGTACAGCATTACCAAAACGGAAGCCATTGGCCATGGAAATATCGACACCGTATTCCCAACCTTCTACACTACTGCCCTCTACCACCAGTGAAGTCACTTCTCGTATTGCATCAGCAATAAAGTTGTTTAGCGTGTCTTCCAGCACGCTGTGTCTTAAGAGTAAGGTATCGGTATTACCCACAATGGTGTCGAGGTCATCGACCAGCTGAAGACCTTTAATTTCAGGATTGGCGAAACCGCCAGGCATGAAGGTATGATGAGAAACCGCGTTATCTGTGCCCGCGACAAAGTCTTCCTCCATCGCAGCAACCAGCTTGGCCATGTCCTCATCTTCTTTAACAGACCCATCAACAGGAATCGCTTCCCAGTCAAAATCAACAACCTTATTTCCACCCATTTTCAAATCAAGGCGACCGACATACATGTCACGGTTGGTTTCTACAACGATTGCCGCACCACGAGCAAGACGACTGACTTCTTGTGCACTTAATGGTTCACCGGGAGATGTTCTGATATCACCATTCTTATCAACTATAAGTGCGCCTATAGTTACTTCATGGGTATGCGCTGAATACATTACGTCGATGTCTTCAAAGCTTTGCGCGATTTTGATGTTCTGCGACAGGCCAAGTTCTGACTGGACGACTATCAGGCAGTCTCCACCACAATCAGGATCATTCTTGACATCATTGATAATACCCGGGAGCTCTTCAACGCCCTGGGTAAAGCGGAAGGTAATATTGAACGTATCTGCTTGCTGCGGCACGATAGAGGCCGTCAGACCGATGACCGCGATCTTTGTGTCGCCACGGTCGATGATTTTGTAAGGGTGAAGAACACGCTGACCATGCAGACCTGTTGGCAAAGGGGCAGCATTGTAGAGATTGACAGCCACGGCCGGGAAGTTTGCTTTAATAACACCCAAACTTGTAGGTGTTTGGAAAGGTGCTGTCGCTAAATTTTCAGTACAGGTATAGCCGCTGTCCGCATCAGTCAGGCCTTTAATAACCGGTACGTCATCACAACCAAGGTAACCGGACATGGTACGAATGTTACCCGGAATAGTTGGCTTAGGACCAAATGTTGTAAAACGATTACGGAATACAGCTGCGCCGTAACCAAAGTCCCAGTTGCCCGGCGTATACACATCGATACCAAAAGCATTCATCGGTATCATCATCGCATCACCAACGGTAAACATGGCTTCTGCACTGCCGTGGGTCAAATCACCCACAGAGAGTAAAACGGCTTCGGGATTGTCGGCACGAATATTATTTACGACAGTTTTCAGGCGGGCAAGACCACCGGCACTAGGTGCTTCATATTCACTGCCGTCCAGATTTTTCATGATAGCGGCATGCGGAACCAGGGTTCCGTGCAAGTCACCCATTTCGATCAGTGTGACGACATTATGATTATTCTTAGCGAATGCCTGCGTTCCCATGCAACCCAGAGTTACAGCGAATACTATATAAATTAATCTGATGTAAGCCATGTAATCCTCCCTTATTTTTAGTGTGTCTATTTAACTGCACTTTGAGCTGGCGTGTTATGGGGTTAAACGTGGAGAGTCACTCGGGTAAACCCTTGTAATGACGATTGTTCCAGCGCTTGATTTTATCTAGTGCAGTATGCATACGAGACATGCATCTGCTTTCGGTTGCGGATATTAAAAAGCCCGGTACTGAGGAAACAAAATACGCAGCTATTCAGGCAGCAGCATGACACTGAAGAACGGTTCATTCTGAATACTAGAGATTATTAGTCAGTTTATGCCATGTCCTAGCCATGATATTGCCCATTTTTCTACCGATATTCGGAAGTATAATTATCCCATTACGCGAGGATACGAAGATGACTCAACTTCACCATCACCACCATGACCATCATCATGATATGTCCACATTCGCCGAGGTATTACTCATCATCTTGTTAGTTGCCTTACTGTTTATAGAACTGTTTGTGTGGATTGCCGCAAGTAAAGACACTAGTTTCATGTCAACAATTCTCACTACCATTGAAACAGGAATCTACTGAAGATCGGTTCGGTCTGAACTGATTATTTCTCTAGATCAACTGCGAGTGCAACACATGCATCAGCTATTAATTTCGATGGATTTTCCTGGCAGTTTTCTGTCCATGAGTCACACTGCTGCATGCCATTACACTGAACATTATCGCTATGGCCTGATGTGCTAATCAGTATGGATAAAAGTGTGGATAAAACACATTTTTCTATGGTGGTGTTTGGTACTGTCGTAATTTACCAATGGCGCATGAAGACAATTGACATAATAGCATTTATAGACTTTCTCCAGCAGAAAGCAGTTAAGAAGCTTTCAACCTATGAAGATATCGAGGTCGAATGCCTATTATCTACAGTAGGTTATCGACTTACATACTATTCAGAAAAAAACGGCATTCTTGTCCCATTGTTTCACTCGCTTAAGAATTTTTTTCGAGGTTATCGACTTAGTATCATAAACCACATTCAGCCAGAAATTTAAACTATAAATAATTTCTGCATGTGTCACCCCTTCAATTACTCTGACCTCTTCTAAAAGAATCTCACGATACACAGGAAGCATGTCTTTATGGACATGTATCATTATTGCATCAGTCATAATTATTCTCCTCTACAGAAATGGTTGCATTGGTAGAATTCTAGAAACACTTTTCAATATCCAACCTACTGTTGATACCTTAAGAAAACCTTAGCGGTCGCAATGAAACCGATAGATGCATGGAATAACACGACAGGTGTACTAAATAGTAATTTTTTTAGTTTCGCGAGATATCACAAAGAAAAATTTATATTCTTATTTTTACTGCAGGCAAAGAAAAGCCCAACTGGTTAAGGTCAGGCTTTTCGATGGAGTAGAGATCATTCACACAAACAAGTCTACATCCGCTAATAAGCTTAGTACATGAATTTGATATTTCCAGATTGAACAGGCAATAAGAAAGGGCGTTTCAGCACTTCCTTATGTTGGTAGAAAAATATTTCTATAGCGAGTTTTCAAAACATGCCAAAAGAATAATGCTATAGCAGTTGCAATCCTTCCGACCTAGAATAAAAGTTGGCATATGAAAAATTTAAGTCGAATAATTCTTAATTAGAATAATTCATTTATCCACTGTGCTGGTTAGTGTGTCTGGGTATGGCGCGATTATGATGGTTACAGTTACAGGCACAGATTCTTATCAATCGTGGACAGATTCAATTAAAACAGGTGGTAATGAGCAGTTTGTATACAAAGCATGGGTAGATGGATATTTAACAGTATTCAATATGTCGACTATCCTGAAAAAAATTATTCTAAGGGAAAAGGGTATGCCAGAGATATATGTCTTGATTAGCGACTAGTGCAAAAAAATTCCAATTTAGTCATTATAATGACTAGCAGTTACATTGCAGTTAATGTGCTCAGTATGGATGCAGAATTGAAGTAGTAAATAACCAGACTTGCTATTCTGACTTTATGTGCCGTAATTACTTGCTTTAAAAGTGGTACCGGGGCCGGACTCGAGTTATCATTTTTTAAACATGCTATGTAGTGGTCATCACCACTGTCCGAAAGAAACACACAAAAAAGCCACCCGAAGGTGGCTTTTAACATGTTTGCTTGCGGTTAGAACCCGACGTAAGTGTCATTTGTGTATTATGGCAAGTGAATGTCCCCCTTTGCCCTGAAAAACTATATTCTGTTTTCTTACATACATGTCCATCGTTCATCTTCACCTTTATCGAATGCGATAATGAAAAGTTTCATCTTGAAGTCGTAGTCCTTTTTAATATCCTCAAGCTTAATATCTTTTAATCCTGGCACGGGAAAACAACCCTCAATTCCACTCCCTTTCTGGATAAAACGATGGACCGTATAAAACTTGTGACCAACTCTATTACCCTGTGTTTTTTTGTACGCTCCGAATGAAAAACCGTATTGGATAATGTCATATTTACTATCATTTAGTATTTTGAGTTTCAAGGGGCGACCTATAACTTTGCATGTGTCTGGATCAATATAAGCGGTCGTTTTAACGCTCGCCATTTGATAGTAGCAACTGTCCTTTGTGTAAATTAGAGCAGTCAGTGCCAATAATAGAATGATTATAATTATGATTGCCGCTTTCTTATTCATGTCGCACTTCAAGTTGTAGAGGTAAGTATACGGCTATATCAATTGAAAGGACAAAAAGTTGAATAAGTTCGAGTGGTAATAACAATAAATATTTGATGACGGCTTCGGCTCTTCAGCAGACCTTTATACCGCATGGTCACATCAGTATTCATGAACTCCTGCTTACGGCCAGTAGCGGGCTATCAAATACTCTGAATATTGTTTTTTCTAGCTATTTGGTGACATATATCCCTCTGCAGGATGATCAATCTACTCACTGTTATGCATACTAAAACCGAAAATGGGGACACAACATGGATAGAAAATTTATATTAACAAGTTTTGGTTATGCCATTATTGGATTGGCACTTGGCATTTTTATGGCCGCATCGAAAGACCATGGTCATTTGGTTACTCATGCACATATTCTGCTTATCGGCTTTGTTGTGTCTTTCATCTATGGCTTGTGTCATAAGTTGTGGCTTAATAATGTTGTTTCAAAGCTATCGCTTGCACAGTTTTATATTCACCAAATTGGTACCATTGGCGTCGTAATTGGCTTATTTCTCTATTATGGTAAGTTTGTTTCATTAGAAACAATTGATCCAGTTTTGGCGCTATCTTCTATCGCAGTTCTTATCGGCATGGTACTTATGAAGGTGCTTTTCATTACATCAGCGAAAAATGCATAACAAGGCCTTCGTTCGGATGCAAACTACGCTACGCTTCGTTTGCACCGCACAACTTGGTCGTTATGTGTCAGTATTCCACCGTGTTTCTCAGACACGGGATATAGCCTGGATGCACCTTCATCTGACCTGATAACTTTGGGCATGTTTCAAGCATTGTTTGTGTTTACAACAAACGCTATGTTAGTTTCGATTGCCTTGTCCAAAAGACGAATAGAGGAGAAAACCGATGTTTGATTTAAAACAATTTGTCGGAGAATGCCAGTCAGCCCTAAATGACCCAAATCCGGCCCAACGAATTGAGGCTCTCGTTAGAGGAGCTATTTCAGATCCTGATGCTGCCAGGAATGCCTTTGCAGAAGCCGTAAACGTTGAACGACAAGGGCCGATTACTTTCGCCTTGCGCGACGCCAATCTGTCCGTTGCAGATGTTACAACACCACCAGGGCTAAGGTCGCCGGCCCACAATCATAAAATGTGGGCCGTTATCGGAGTTTATGACGGACAAGAACACAATAGGTTTTTCAGGTACGAGGACGGTGAACTCATCGAAAAGGGCGAGCGGCTGCTCAAAGAAGGTGACGTCGCGGTCCTTGGACCAGAAGTAGTGCATGCCATAGCCAATCCATTGCCTGAAATTTCAAGCGCAATCCACATCTACGGGGGAGATCTTGTCGAGCGACCTGGGCGAAACATGTGGAACCCTCACACGAACGAGCGCGAAGATTACGACATAACTCGACTTATAACCTATGTCAACGAAATGAGCGCCTCGCAGTAAAACCGGGTGTGTCTTCAAAATCTATGATCATGGTAACAGCCACTGCATCTGGGTGTAGTGCTGCCAACTATGGAGTGTGGAGTGCCGACAATACCAATCCTATAATCATGTCATAGGTTACCGCCACAGGTACGAGAGGTGGTTCTAATATAGGTGCATACCTTGCTTTCTCCTCACATGGACGCATTAATGGCTCGGTAATGAATGGTATACCCGGCTTGCGTATGAATAATATTAACAACCGGATAGTCAATAATATGATAATAGACGGGGTTGTGGATTGTACTCCAGATAAACAAGAGTGCCGTGGTAAGTACGACGAAAACCTTGTTGACGCAGATTGCTAAGATCAGATGCATGACGTTCCTAGATGACTTGAAGGCCGCAGCCGATAGCGGGCATTTAGTCATAGTCTCGGTTTGCTAATATTGATAACGAGACCGAGACGTGTCTCGTTAACAACTGTTGGGTTATTGAATAAAATACGTCAAATATAAAGGTAAAAACAATGATAGCTGTTATTTTTGAGGTATTCCCTGCTGAGGGGAAAATAGAAGAATATTTGGATATAGCTACTAAGTTAAAGCTACAGCTAGAAAAAATTGATGGGTTTATTTCTATAGAGCGTTTTTCCAGCCTTGTGGAAGAAGGGAAAATATTATCACTTTCTTTTTGGCGTGATGAAAAAGCCATAAGTGAATGGCGAAACTTAGAAACACATCGTCTTGCTCAAGAAAAAGGCCGGGGTGGGGTTTTTAATAATTATCGTTTACGAGTTGCAAATGTTTGCAGAGACTACGGAATGGACAGTCGAGAACAAGCCCCGACTGATAGTGTCAACATACATGGTTAATCCTAGCAAATCGTTCAAGCCGTTCGTCGCTTTGCTTCTCAGTTGGACGCCC
>JARFQI010000084.1 GCA_029287855.1 Arenicellales bacterium
CGATTTCTGCAAAGAGACCGCATCATCGATATCGTTACAGGCATGTTTCTAGGTCACTGGAATCGTCCCGAATAATACGTGTCAAACTGTTTAGAGTCCGTTACAAGATAACCACACTTTCCTCTGTTGAAACGCCTTCAGCAATCACCTCTTTTATTTTCTATCCATGTAATATAGAATCAACTTTAGATTACATTTGCAACATACTGAAAAATAACATAATGACAAGAGAGAAAGAACTGACACTCTCAACATGAGGATAGCCCAGTAACTAATATCCGATGTAAAGAAAACTAACAAAGGACAAGGAATTTATGATGGATACGCTATTTACCAGTAAAACCTCATATGAACTGGCAGGTGAAGTTGAGGACATAATGATTAAATATAATATAACTTACGATCAGGCGGTCAAGGTGGTTCATTTGAACCATAACTTACCCGGTAGCTGGGACAGGCTCTCGTATGCAATTAATCACCTTGTTGATAAGGCGGTTTATACGACTAATTAAAGCCTGCTTTAGATGCGATAAGAAGCATCTTGATATCAGTGTAAAACAGTCTGAAAGAACACTGAACTTGCTAAGAAAAGGCTTTTTATAGGGGGATGTCGACTGTCGGAAGCGGTCGTTAACGACAAGTGAGTTATTCATCTGTGGCTGATATGGTTACATGCCGCAGAGAGGCCGATAATATTTATCGCAACGCTGTGTTGATCATGACCTGCAAATCATCTTTTTTGCTACTTTCATATCTACAATCTCGATAGCATTCTTATAATTACGGATAACCCCCTGGCGCTGAAGTTTTTGTAATGCACGGCTGATTGACTCGGGTCGAAGCCCCAAATAATTTGCGATATCTCCCTTTGACATCGGTAATTGTATTTTCTGAGTCTTCTCGAGATTCTGCGTAAAGAGCTTTTTACATAGCATCTCGAGGAATTGCAGCAGGCGTTGCTCGCCGGTCTGGTAACGGTCGTGGGCCAGTAATCTATCAGCCTCGCGCAGTTTCTGGCCATATACTGAAATTATGTGCTCTTTTAACAGAACCGAAGAAGGGTCCTGCGATTCAAAATAATGATAGGGCATCTCACAAACCCATGCCTGGTCTAAGACGACAGCATCGTAACTATACTTGGCACCTCCAGCTGATTCCAAACCAATGATGTCCCCAGGGAAGTAGAAGCCTGTAACATAAACATTCCCATCTCGAAGAGGCTTTTCGAGCTTTATTACACCTGACTGAATAATGAAAAGTGACTTGAACTGATTTTCTATCTTATAGATGAAGTCACCAATTTTATAAGGCCCTTTTGAAATAGTAACTGAATTGAGAGCATGCATGGTTTCCTCATCTCGACAGCTGTCGAGACAGAGGTGCTGGGAGTCACACTTGCTGCATTCCAGTTTCTCCTTGATCAGTCGTAGACTGGCCCTTTCATGGTGAAGGCGCGAGTTGGCCATTTATTACCCCAGGAGTAGAATAATTTATTATTGCTGAATTTCAGCTTTTATTTATTATTTGATTGAAAAGAATGCAACGATTAACAATCGTTTATTGTTATAAATATAACTGCTATCGCTTAAAACTATAACATTAGCTTTATCATTTTTGTATCAGATTATGAACCAGGTATTACTTTTGACCTTCTAGCACCTTTTATATTGAGGGCAATAGAAAAGCCTCCATATAAGTCTATACCTGACAGCCCTGGCTGAATAATATAACTAAGGCCGAGTACTGTTAAGACCCACAAAGGTGCCATCATTGTTCTCCGCCAGCTTACGCATCAAGGCAGCAAAGCGGATAACATTGTTGCTCATACCGCCAACGTTGAACAATACTGGAAAACCCATTGCGTGAATACGCACGCGGTGTTTGCCACTGTTATCAGCGCGGTTAAGTCGGTCTACGGTATTAATCACATTCTCGATAGATCCGGATGAAAAATCATCGCCAAAGACATACAGGCTGATGCGCTTGTCTTTTGCATAGAAGCGCCGGATTGCCGCCTCGATGCCTTCCACCGGGCTGGAATTAGAGAACGGAGTCCAACTGCTCAGGCGCTGATTGATAGCCTTGCGCCGTGAAGGTGTATCTGGAATCCATTTGCCGCTATAAGTCTGAAACATATACTCACCCATGTCGTTCATCACCTGTATCCCTTTAACCTTTGGGTAAACATTGAGTACTTCCTTTATCTTTTGCCGCACCAGTGACCAGGCAAACTGGTTCATTGAGCCAGACGTATCGATAATGAAGATGATGTACTCACTATCAACAGGCACACCACCAATTCGACTATTCGAAATTTTCGTCGTAGTGGAGAGCAGTCTGCGCATTTCATCGGTGAGACTCTGCTGTGCGCTCTGTAATTGCCCTTCGATAATTGCCTGTGTATCGCGCTCGCTTTGTGCACGTGCATATTGACCTTTTATACTGGATAAACTGCCTTTTAAGCGTGCCAGCTTTTCCCTGCTGACAGACAGCTGCTGCTGCTTTTCAGTCAGGTCACGATTCAGCACTGTGGTATCGCCGCGTATAACAAACAGTTCCTCTTCGAGTTTTTGCACCTGCCCTGACAGATCTACGGTAAGACGCTCGATCACTCGCGGTTCACTGATCTTTACAATCACCAGCAACAGAACAATGGCACCAAAACCACAAGAGACAACATCCAGAAAGGACAGGTTGAATATTTCAATCTCTCGCCGACGCCGTCTCCTGCTCATGGCCAGTCTCTTGCGGGTGTTAGAAAGGAACCGTTAGTATCTACTGCCAGCTTCCAGAAGGCCGCGGCCGCATAGGCATCACCTTCCATCGGCAGTAGTATGGTGTTGACCGGAATGCCGGAAGGCAAGTTCTTTATTGCCTCGCTGAAATGTATCAGGCGTCGCTCACTGCTTACTTTTGAACGAGTCGGCTTCTTACGACCCTGGGTTGGTAACCCATCAGTGATAAGGAGGATATTATCCGGTTTAGGTTTCAGTAAAGTAGCGGTATTTAAAGCACGATAAAGGCTGGTGCCAGCTTGCGGAACTGCCAGCCGCAAACCCTTGACGGCACCAGCCACGTCCTCTGGCTGGTCTGCCGAAAGCCATCTTCCCTGGCTTGATGACAGCGCTGCTCGCGATTCCGTATTAAAAAGATAAAGCTGGAATTTTGATGTTTCGGGAAGATTGCTGATCAGCCACTCAGCTGTGCCCTTCGCCCGTTGCCATTTTTCTGCAACCTGCTTGCGGTCATCCTGCATGTTGCGCAGGCGGATGATATTGACAATCGTCTCATCAAGCATACTGGCAGAGGCATCAACCAGAATGAGAATACGCTTGCCACTGAGCTTGAGTCCGGTCAGGTACTGCCTGTTACCGTCACCGGAAAACTTGTGTACCTTGCTGCCCTGCTTCGCCATCGCTTTCTGTTCATCAGACAGTTCACGGCTCTTTTTATCCAGTCCCTGGAGATCAGACTTGAGTTTGTTGATATGTTCGATACTTGCAGTAGTTTCCCTGTCTAAATCTGTCAGGCCAGCTTCAATCTCCAGCATGCTTTGCTGCACACGCTCGGCCTCACCCTGCATCAATACAATTTCTTTCTCTGTCGCCTCGAGGCTGTTGCGGGCCTCAACCATATTTTCTCGACCAACAATCGCCTCGCTTTCCATCCTAACAACTTCCGAGCGCAGGTCTGCAAATACCTCTTTGCGAGTCTCTACCGTGTTCTTATTAAGGATCAGCACCAGCAGAACCACTGCACCAAACCCACAGAACATAATGTCGAGAAACGACAGTGAGAATGGAGAAATCGGACGGCGTTTCATGAAATCAGTTTTCAGTATACGTTTTCAGTGTTCGGTTTTCAGTTTCTAGTTCTGAACACTGAAAACCGAACACTAATAATTCTCTTTTCAAGACCTTAACTTCCGAACCAGCCAGTGGTCGACATAACGGTCACTGTCCAGCACCAGTCGTTCCTGCAGCAGTTGCAGCTGATAAATAAAGAACATCAGGACGATACTGATGACCAGTGCGACGAAGGTCGAGTTAAAGGCTACGCCGAGGTTTTCGGTTACCCCGGTAATATCTCCTTCAACGGCACGGTGCGCCTGCCCAAGCGCATCACCGATACCACGAACGGTGCCAATGAATCCAACTGAAGGAATCGCCCAGGCAATGTAACGGATTATGGACAACTCTGATTCCAGTCTCTCACCTTCTGCGTCACAGATATCCTGCACGGCGGTCGATACGTCCTGTACATTTCGCGTAGCACTAAACCGCTCAATACCTGTTAACAAGGCTCGTGGTAACAGGTAATGCTTTTCCATCGACGGCAAAGCATGTACGCGTTCAGCAAGTTCACGCGTGTCTTCGGGCCCGATGGGCAGGCTCTCTGGCAGCTGCAGCAGGTCTCGCTCCAGCAGTTTATGCTGACGCCAGGCCGCCTGCCCCTTGTAACCAAGAATTGACAGTGCCCACAGCATCAGGATAAAGCAGGTTTCCTGTTCATAATCCTTGATGACGACGAAAAAAGAGTCTTGTGTAATATAGGTCGGGTCAGCTGCAAGCCTGGCTGCTTCCTGCTGCTGATGCGTGGCGGCCGCTGGTCGAACCAGGGTGACGTAAACTGCGTGAACAATGATAAAAGAGATCAGCAGCGCGAAGATCTGGTAGATGAATTCAGTCGGGAAGTTTTTTTTCATATTTAAAATGTCATCATGTTTTGTCGCTGTATGGCGTAATCAAATAGTATTACGTTGTATGAATTACGGGTTACGTAAAACCTGACAAATAATACGTCGATCTCATGTTTCTATATATCAACCGGAAATGAAACTGCATCATCGGCACGCAGTTTCTCTGATGGATTAAAACGGCCAGCCGGTTCTACCCTCTGCTGCTCAGGTTTAACAGACGATGGCTCAGTCGTCCTGTTTTGTGCCGCTTGCTTATGTTCTACTGTTGATTTGTCGTTTGTCACTGATTTTTCTGCTAAACCCGCAATCGCAAAAACAGCCAATGCAATAAGAAATACAGACTTAAAAAACCAGTTCTTCACTTTGTCCTCATTCGGCATAACGCGCGACTCTGAAGCCAAGATCGTAGCGTGGTTTACTGCTGTAGTCACGATAGCTCAACCTTAGCTCAGTAATATTGCCATGCCGCCAGCTGGAACCCCTCACCACATGGTGCTCACCGGCGGCAGGTCCAGTGGGATCAGTCACCAGCCGTGATGCTTCGCCGGGGTAAACTGCATAGAAGTCATGTATCCACTCCGCTGCATTTCCTCCGAGGTCAAAAAATCCGTTCGGCCACGCTGGAAAACTGGCAACTGGTGCAGTGCTGCGAAACCCGTCATCATATCCTGGCACAGTATCTGCCAGTGTATCTGCAATACGCTCATCGGCGTAATTACCGTTTTTTTCTTTCGGCGGATAACTGCCCAGCCAGGGATAACGCTGCTCTGACTTCTGATTCTGTTTACGTGCGACCCAGGCCCATTCTGCCTCCGTTGGCAATCGGTAACCCGTGTTCATGGGATTCACTGCTATCATTTTGCCAGACTTTTCTACATAGGCCATTGGCAGTCCCTGCTGCTTACTCAGCCAGTTAGTATAGCGTGCAGCATCATCCCAGCTGACATTGACAACGGGTTGAGTATCTCCATTGAGTGCTGCTCGATCTATATTACCGGAATCGTGTGATGGCCTGAATTGACGAAAGTCAGCATTGGTGACTTCGTTGCGTGAAAAGTAGAATGGGCGCTGCAGCTTGATTAGCCGCTGACTTTCGTTGGCTCGCCTTCCTGCTTCACGTCGTGATGCTCCCATGTTCAGGTTTGCTCCGGGCTTTATCAGCTGCAGTTGCTGCCCTGTGGCTGTTGTTATACTGGCTGCTGTCGCTAGCTGCTTTTTAACAGCCGCTTTCTGCCCAACCGGCTGCAGTGTCACGTTCACATTCTGGCTGACCCCCTGCTGCGGCGTCACAGCAACACGCTGCGTGACATACCCGGGTTTGATAATCACAATAGTGTGTGATCGAGTTGTCAGGCGCAGATTACTTTTACTGGCATCTACTTTTTTTCCATCAAGCATTACCGTTGCACCATCAGGCCGAACATTAAGAAAAACCGTGCCATATCCAGGCGCTAACTTGACATTAATGCTTTGCTCTTCTCCAGGCCGCAGTTCGACAGATTGTTCATTGCTGACGTAGCCCGCCTTGCTTAATCGAAGTGTTTGTTGCAGGTTCGCATTTACATCCACGGTAAGCGGTGTCACACCGAGATATTTGTCTTCAAGCATGACGCTTGCGCCTTCAGGAGAGCTGCTGATAATTAGCTGGCCATCTACCGGAGATAATTTGACTGTGTCGAGCGTGATGTCATCACCCGCGGTAATGGTCTGCGCAATCTTCAAGGGCTTGAAACCCTCTTTTTCGAACAGAATCTCATGCTGGCCCTGCAGGACCTCAATCTCCAGCGGGGTCTGGCCGACTGCTTTTCCATCAATTATTACTTCGACCGCTTCAGGTTCGCTGGATATAGTGACAACCGCCCAGGCCGGAACAAGCGTAGCCTCCAGTAATTGTTCCTCATCGAAGCCCCTGACCTCGATTTCAGTTTCAAACGCCTGGTAACGTTCTGTCTCTATACGCAATTGATGCGTTCCGCGTGTTACCTCTGCTTTTCCTGCCATATTCAAAGTGACTTCGGCGTTGTCAACAAACACACGCCTGGTGACATCAGGTATAGTCTTTATATCTATAAGCCCGGGTAATTCTTCCAGGGCATAACCCAGCTTCGCGATTCCACCTCTGCTGATTTCAACCTCCTCTTGCAGCGGTTTATAACCGTGCAGAGAAGCCGAAATGGAATACCTACCCGGCAATGCCAGACGTGTACCCCACAAGTGTAACGGCGGTGGAAACCCGTTCATTTCCAGCGTCTCTGGTGTCGGCTCAACCTTGATAACGACGGATATGCTCATCAATAAATAAATTGCCGCCAGCAGCAGGACACTGACAAAGACGATGAAATATCTCTTTCGCCTACTGCCATCACTGTGGTCTGGATTCTCAGCATGTACCGGCAATTCATCATTGCGCGATGCAGGCTGACCCGGTGGCGGTTGCATGGGAGGCTGCGGCTGATGAATATCAGGCTGCTGCAGAACATCGATCAGTACCTTGTCGCCCTGTACTTCCCAGCTCACTATTGCTTCACCAATTTGAATCCGGTCACCTGACTTCAGCCACGCCGAGGCAGTCAGGCGCTCGTTATTATGGAAGATAGATTCGTTTTCGCTGGCTGGCTGAATGTAGGCATGGCCATCCGAGAGGGCGATAAAA
>JARFQI010000170.1 GCA_029287855.1 Arenicellales bacterium
AATTCATACTTACGGATGGCAATTTCAATCTCCATCCCGGGATCCATATGTTCGCCAAGTATTTCACTGATATGGCCAACCGGCTGGGTAAACTTGTCCGGCTGCCGGTCGATCGCCGCAACGACAATCTGGCCGCTTGTCGCCTGCCCTGACTGCCCCTGTGGAATCAGGATGTCCTGGCCAATCCGGCGGTCATCCGGAATAACATGCCCGACACCGTTTTCTTCATGATAGTGGCCAAGCACAGTATGGTTGTTGTGCTGCAGCACTTCGACGATGTTGCCTTCCAGCTTGCCCGGCTGATGGCCTTCAACGGCGCGCACCATGACCCTGTCACCATGCAGTACCTGGCGCATTTCCTTGGCATTGATAAAGATATCTTTGCCACCGGCTTCCGGAATAACAAAACCATAGCCGTCCGGGTGACCTTCAATCAGCCCGCAGACCATGCCCATATGCCGCGCCAGCCCATACATGTTCTTACGGTTGCGCAGCAGCTGCCCGTCGCGCACCATCGCTTTCAGGCGGCGACGGATAGCCACCTTGCCTTCATCGTCATCGATCTTCAGTGCAGTCAGGATTTTCTTCAGTGACTGCAGTTGCCCGACGTCTTCGAGATAGGCGATGATTGCTTCACGGCTGGGCACGGGATTTTCATATTTTTCCGCTTCGCGTGCCGCAAAGGGGTCGATCGGGTATTTTTTTGATTTCGTCATTGACATCAACTCGTTCAATCGTCAGAATTCACGCCCTCATTGGATAGCATCCATGCCGAGGTGGCGGAATTGGTAGACGCGCTAGCTTCAGGTGCTAGTGGGCGTAAGCCCGTGGAGGTTCAAGTCCTCTCCTCGGTACCATCTATATTCATTCGGCATTTCAGCCGATTTGTGCTTAATTTTCTTTTTCCACCTGCCAGTCTCTATATCTAATTATAGGTACCGTGCTGGGGTATTCTTTGAATAACGTTTTCCTGTTCGGAATACAAGTTTTAATTATACTTGATCGCCGTCTTAACTGCGCGAATTATACTCCCTGGCCCTGTTGCTGTTATATAGTTTCCAATAGGATGAATGCATCAAATGGTATAAGCATCTGGCTGTTCCGAGTCACAGATAAACCATAGATTCAAACACAATCGTCATTGCTCGCTATTTAAGGCTGCCGGAGTGATAAACTTCAATAATGGTCGCTAAAGTCACACTGAATCGCACA
The DNA here is from genome assembly GCA_029287855.1 of Arenicellales bacterium. Classification (GTDB taxonomy): domain Bacteria; phylum Pseudomonadota; class Gammaproteobacteria; order BMS3Bbin11; family BMS3Bbin11; genus BMS3Bbin11. The sequence goes on from JARFQI010000170.1 coordinate 1,213, forward strand.
TTATCTCTTCCAATGATGGTTCTGTATGGGCTCGGTACAACCATTGGTGCGGGTATTTATGCCCTGGTGGGTGAAATTGCACTTGTTTCCGGCTATTTTTCGCCTGTTTCTTTTCTTATTGCTTCTCTGCTGGCAGGCTTCACGGCGATATCATTTGCCGAGTTATGTGGTCGTTTTCCCTATGCTGCCGGTGCCGCTATTTACGTTAAGCACGGATTCTCTTCAAAACGCCTGTCGACCATCACAGGGTTGCTTGTTGTCACTGCCGCAGTCGTTTCTTCCGCCGCATTATTGAATGGATTCGTCGGTTATCTACATCAGTTCATCGGCATGGAACGCGTTGTTGCTATCATACTCGTGACTCTGCTACTCGGTGGCATTGCCGCCTGGGGCATAGCCGAGTCAGTCACTATTGCCAGCTTGATTACCATCATAGAAATCGGTGGATTACTGTTAGTGATTGCGGTCAGCAACACTGCACTGGCTGAATTTTCCACACGCTGGAGGGAGTTGATCCCTTCAGCTGACATCATTAGCTGGCGGGGTATCTTCGTCGGTGCAATTCTCTCGTTTTATGCCTTTATTGGCTTTGAAGACATGGTCGATGTGGCTGAAGAAGTGAAGGATGTAGAACGTAACCTTCCAATCGCGATTCTATTGACACTCGGTATCACGACAATTATTTACCTGTTGCTGATGATCACAGCAGTTTTATCAGTGCCGCCATCTGAATTAGCCTCCAGTACAACACCGCTTGTTTACCTATTCGAATACCATACGGGTAGAAATGCCACTGTCATCAGTATTATCGCCATTTTCGCCATCATTAACGGCGCGCTGATACAAATGATAATGGCCTCCCGTGTGCTTTACGGTATGAGTTCGCGCGGCCAGTTGCCCGGCCTGATAGGCATAGTGAACAAATGGACTCAAACACCCCTGATTGCAACGGCCCTGGTTACGGCTATAGTACTTACGCTTGCCCTAATTGGCCGCCTTGCGTCCCTTGCACAAACCACCTCACTGATAATGCTGAGCATATTTTCTCTGGTGAATCTTGCTTTATGGCGCATTAAGAGAAAAGAACCGAACCCAACTGGTGTCAGGACATTTCCCATATGGATACCGATGGTGGGTTTTTTTGTCAGTTCAGCGTTCGTGTTGAATGAAGTTGTTCATCTTCTAAGCACATGATAAAAGAAAAAAAGGCACTGATTATTTCAGTGCCTTTTAAATGTCTAGCTTATCCCGCAATAATTATTCATCGAATGGGTGCTTCAAAATGATTGTCTCTTCACGGTCAGGGCCGGTAGAGATTATATCGATTGGGGCCTCGACCAGTTCTTCTATACGCTTCAAATAATCTTTGGCGTTCTGTGGCAGGTCATCATAAGACCTTGCGCCCGCAGTCGTCTCAGACCAGCCGGTAATTTCCTCATATACCGGCTCACAGCGTTCCAGGCGGTCTGCATCGCCCGGTGTGTCATGTATAATCTCACCATCCAGTTTGTAGGCAGTAGCGATTTTCAGGGTTTTCAAGCCATCTAGCACATCGAGCTTCGTGATACATAAACCGGTGAAGCCATTGACCTGGCGCGAACGCTTCAATGCAACGGCATCAAGCCAGCCACAACGACGTTTGCGGCCGGTGGTGGCGCCAAACTCTGCACCTTTGACCCCCATATGGTTGCCATCACCGTCTTCATCAAACAATTCAGTCGGGAACGGTCCGCCGCCAACGCGGGTGGTATAGGCCTTGACGATGCCAAGGGTATAATCCAGTGTTGAAGGTCCAACACCTGTACCATTAGAGGCATTCCCGGCAACCGTGTTGGACGATGTAACATAAGGGTAAGTGCCATGATCAATATCCAGCAGCATTCCCTGTGCCCCTTCAAACATGATAGATTTTCCATCACGGCGATAGTTATCCAGAATAGCCGGTACATCAGCGATAACAGATTTCAGTTTTTCACCGAGAGCAAGAGTTTCATCGAGAGATTTCTGGTAATCGACGGTTTCATGCTTGAAGTAATGTTCAAGCATGAAATTGTGATATTCCATTACAGCACGCAGTTTTTCTGCAAAGGCTTGCTGGTTTTCCATATCACCGATGCGCAGTCCGCGGCGAGCCACCTTGTCTTCATAGGCAGGCCCGATACCACGCCCGGTGGTACCGATGGCTTTGTTGCCACGGGCAATTTCGCGTGCCTGGTCAAGTGCAACATGGTGAGGGAGTATAATTGGCGCCGCATCTGAAATCTTTACACGTGAACGGGCATCGATTCCTTTACTCTCTACTTGCAGCAGTTCCTTTTCCATTGCTTCCAGTGAGAGAACAACACCGTTGCCTATCAGGCAATCCACATCGTCGCGCAGAATTCCTGATGGAATGACATGTAAAACTGTCTTTTCACCATTAATGACGAGCGTATGACCTGCATTATGCCCACCCTGGAAACGTGCAACAGCATCTGCCCGATCTGTTAACAGATCTACGATCTTGCCTTTACCTTCATCACCCCACTGAGTTCCTATTAGAACGACACTCTTACCCATATTAGTACCCTGTTTGTATCCTGCTTACTGCATGTGTGTATTGTTGATTGCTAGATTATTCGACTATCCACTTCCCATCTTTTCTAAACAGATGAGAATTCTGCCTATCGGTCTTATTAATTTGTTCATCGTCGTAATAGTAGATCACGCGCCTGCCTTGCTGTCTTAATTGCCTGACTGCGTCAAACAGCTCAGGATCATCCTTGTAGACAACGTGGATAGTCTTCGTTTCGTCTGTATCTGGCAGGTTTATGTATCTTGAAATAGTACGTAAATCTAGACTAAAGCCGGTTGCCGGGCGTGCCCGGCCGAAAACCTTGCCGATGTCATCGTAACGCCCACCGCTGGCGATCGCCCTGCCTGATCCTGGCATAAAGACCGAAAATACCAGCCCGTTATGATAGCTTTGCCCTTTCAGTGCCGCCAGATCGTAATATAAACGTGTGCCAGAAAGTCGTTTTTTCAGGATACTTGAAATTTTTACCAGGTTCTCGATGGACTGCCTGATTTCCTCTGTTGCCGATGAAAACCGTTTTGCTAGAGAAGGGAGTGTATCGACCTCGCCGCTAGAGGAGGTCATCAGAACAAATAATTCAGTGGATCCTGATGAAAGTCCCAGAGATTGACATACCCGGGCAACATCATCTCTGGATCGTGAACCAATCGCCAGCGAAAGTCTGTCCTGGGCAGATGGGTCGAGCCCCTCGGCCCGGCACAGTCCCTGGTATATACCCATGTGGCCGAGATCAACATGCAGACCCTCGAGTCCAATGCTATGCAGGGTATCGACCAGAAGTTCGACTATCTCAATATCTGCTTTGCTGCTTTTGACGCCAAAAAGTTCTGCTCCCAGTTGCAGGGGAACACGTGAGCAACCAAGGCAATCCTGCAGTGTACGAAGGACCGGACCGAAATAACAAAGACGACGCGCCCCATCGGTGCGAAGATAATGGGCATCAATGCGTGCTACCTGTGGCGTCATATCCGCACGTACACCCATCATTCTGCCGCTGATCTGGTCGGTAATTTTAAAGGTTTCAATTTCGAGACCATGGCCAACACCTGTCAACAGAGAATCAAGAAACTCCATCAACGGCGGCATTACCAGTTCATAGCCCCAGGAACTCAGAAGATCCAGCGCTATACGTCGCAGTTTTTCAATCTGTGCGGCTTCAGCAGGCAGTGTCTCCTCAACACCTACGGGTAGTAGCCAGCGATCTCCATCATTCAGGGACAGGCGGGATTGACTCATGACGAATGACCTATGTGGCTGAACCAGAGCGAATAAATGTTAACAGCACTGCACCAATAACCATCACGACCAGTCCCATTGTTCTGAGCTGGCTATTGCTGATCTGTTCCATCATCTCGAGCATTTTGCGATAGCGGTCAGGGTTGAGGAAAGGCAATACACCTTCAAAAATCAACATCAACGCTAGCGCTGCAAAAAGATCATTCCAGTCCATTTATATTCGCAGATCTTTATCTTGCCGGGTTCTTCAGGTACTTGAAGAATTCACTGTCGGGTTCAATAACCATCATCGCATCCTTATTCTTGAAGGTGTTCTTATACGCCTCCAGGCTACGATAAAAAGAGAAGAACTCGGCATCCGCACT
>JARFQI010000037.1 GCA_029287855.1 Arenicellales bacterium
TACCAACCCTGATGATTTTTCGCGAAAAGATCATTCTCTATTCACAGCCTGGGAAGATCGGCGGCCCACAGCTTGATGAACTGGTAGAAAAAGTAAAGCAACTCGACATGGATATGGTAAGAGCAGAGATTGCTGAACAGGAAAAACAGAAGCAGGATTAGTACTGCTGATTTGAGAGCGGCGATCTGGCCAGGAAGCGGCATTCTCGCCATTAACCGGGACTTTCCTGTTTAAATTAATTTTCTTGAACAGTAAAAAAAGGCGCACCAGATGGTGCGCCAATTCTTCTCCAGAAGAACCTTTTTTATCTCATCCAGGCATCATTCTTTCAGGCGTTCGATCCCTAATGCCTTGAGGATATATTTTTCATATATTGGCTCTGATGTGCCTTTCTTCATTTTGCGCAGGAAGTATTTCTCAAAACCAATTTTCGCCACGTGTACCCACTTTCCTTTCTTGAACCAGTTAACATTGCGCGGAGGAATCTGTGGCAGCGCAACAAAAGCCGCGCCGGTATCACCAAAATCAGCCAGACAGATAGCGTTCCATGTACCTACTTTTTCAGGCTCTGCACCTTCCAGTTCAGCGTCTATATTATGAACAATAGCTGTCACCATTGACTCGATCATATAACCTGTCTTCGGCGCACCTGTTGGCACCGGGGTTGCCTCTACTGGCGGGATTGCAATACAGACACCCGCAGCGTAGATATTGCTGTATTTCGGATTACGCTGATACTCATCAACAATAACAAAGCCTCTTGGGTTACAGAGACCATCAACCTTCGCTACTGCATCGACACCCTTGAATGCGGGTAGCATCATGGAATGCTTGAACTCGACCTCATGCTGTTTTTTCAGCTCACCATTTTCGTCCATTTCGTCAACGAAAATCTTACCTTCCTCAACTTTGGTAACCTTGGCGTTAGTAATCCAGTCTATGTGTCGGCTGCGCAGTTCTGATTCCATCATACCTTTGGAATCACCAACTCCTCCTAGCCCGAGGTGTCCAATATAAGGCTCGGAGGTAATGAATGTCATCGGCACCTTGTCGCGGATCTTGCGCTTACGAAGATCCGTATCGAGGATGCCGGCAAACTCATAGGCAGGGCCAAAACAACTGGCAAAAGGCATAGCACCGACGATCACATGGCCGGGATCTTTAACAAACTCCCGGTATTTTTCATAGAACATTTCAGCATGATCTATGGAGCAAACTGAATGAGTATGCCCGCCATGTGGCCCCGCTCCTTCAACTTCTTCGAAAGCAAGCCTTGGCCCGGTGGTGATAACCAGGTAATCATAATCAACAGTGTCACCACTATCCATAACTAGCTTGTTATTGTCCGCATCGATTTCGTTGACTGTCCCTGCAATGAAGTCAATGCCTTTTCTCTTCAAAGGTTCACGAAGCGGTATAGTAATGTCTTTACGTGTACGCCAACCAACTGCCGCCCACGGATTAGACGGGACAAACTGAAAATAATCATTTGCATTAATAACGGTAACTTTGTGTTCCTTACCCAGAATACCGCGCATTTCATATGCAGCAGGCATGCCGCCCGTACCTGCACCGAGAATTACTACATGTGCCATCAGACTACTCCTTTTTAGCGGTGTGTATTAATCAGCAGATAACAGGCAAAAAACGTGACAAAAACATGACACCTGACATGTCAAGACATGACAAGAATGAATTAATCAATATCGCATTACATGACACCTACAATTAGTTATTGCGATCTGCTGGAATTTTTGTGTCGCTATGGGCTAGAAATGAAAGAATCGTGCCAATAAATCCTGAAGACAAAAAAAACCTCAATCCAGGGGTATATAGATTGAGGTCAACAGGGTCCTATTTTCCAAGAACCTTTCCGCTCAGGGAGGAATAGCGGAAAAGCATCTAGCGATGCAATAACTCAGACAACCGTGTTTCTCGAATAGTTCCCGTACAATGGTTGTAATTATAAAACCAAGTCCGAAGTTTCAAGACCTGCAGCCACAGGCCTTCACATTTTATTCTTGAAACTTCAGACTTGAAACTAATAAACCTAATGCGCTTCATCCCAGTTTTTGCCAACACCGACATCGACCAGCAGCGGCGCACGTAATTTCGCGACATTATTCATCAAGTTTCGTATGCTCTCACTGGCAGACTCAACCTTATCTTGCGGAATTTCAAAGATCAGTTCATCGTGTACCTGCATGATCATTCGCACATCAGGTGCGTCAGTCTCTATCCATTTATCTACTGACAACATTGCCATTTTTATCAGGTCTGCAGCGGTTCCCTGCATCGGGGCATTAATCGCCGTTCGCTCTGCGTATTGCCGTCGCATGCCATTTCCCGAGTTAATTTCAGGCAAATAAAGCCGTCTTCCAAAGACAGTCTCCACGTACCCCTGTTCATGCGCCAGTTTGCGGGTTTCGTCCATGTAAGTCTTTACACCCGGGTAACGATCAAAATAAAGGTTAATATATTCCTGAGCATCGCCACGCTCAATTTTAAGCTGCTGTGCCAGCCCGAAAGCAGACATGCCGTAGATCAAACCAAAGTTGATTGCCTTGGCGGCCCGGCGCTGGTCATCTGTCACTTCATCAAGAGCCGTCGCAAACACTTCACTGGCTGTTGCCTTATGCACATCCGCACCTTCAGAAAACGCCTTCAACAGGCCCTCGTCACCGGATAGGTGCGCCATAATACGCAACTCTACCTGGGAATAATCAGCGGAAACCATCAGGCACCCTTTATCAGCAACGAAAGCCTGGCGGATACGCCTGCCCTCTTTCTTTCTTATCGGAATATTTTGCAGGTTGGGATCTGACGAAGACAATCTTCCGGTGGCAGCCACGGCCTGGTGATACGACGTATGCACTCGGCCGGTGTCTGGATCAATCATTAATGGCAGCTTTTCCGTATAGGTTGAACGCAACTTGCTCATTGACCGGTACTCGAGAATCAGACGCGGCAGTTCATACTCAAGTGCAAGCTCCTGTAGAACTGCCTCAGCGGTTGATGGCTGTCCTTTTGGTGTTTTCTTGATTACCGGCAGACCGAGTTTATTAAATAATATTTCCTGTAACTGGGCGGGCGAGCCAAGATTAAAGGTCTGCTCTGCGGCGGCATACGCCTGCTGTTCAAGGTCCAGCATTCCCTGTGCCAGCTCGGTGCTTTGCTGACGCAACATTTCGGCATCAATACGCACACCGTTACGCTCGATCCTGGCCAACACTGTTAGTAACGGAATCTCTATACCGCTATAGATAGAAACCAGCTTTTCGTGCTTTTGCAGTGCTGGCCACAGACACTCATGTAACCTTAGCGTGATGTCGGCATCTTCAGCCGCGTAGGGAGCCGCCTGCTCCAGTGCTATATCATTAAACCTGAGCTGCTTCTTGCCCTTGCCTGCAATGTCCTCAAAGTGGATTGTCTTATGGCCCTGGTGCTTCAGCGCCAGGGTATCCATGTCATGCCGGGAAGCAGTGCTATCAAGCACATAGGACTCCAGCATGGTGTCGTGTTCAACGCCGTTCAGGGCAATATCATAGTTTGCCAGCACCTTCATGTCATACTTGAGATTCTGACCAACTTTCTTAATTTCTTCACTTTCCAGCAACGGTTTCATCTGCTGTAAAACCTGACTGCGGTCTAGCTGTTCCGGTGCACCGGGATAGTCATGTGCTAACGGCAGATAGGCCGCTTTTCCCGACTCGACGGCGAACGACAGCCCAACAATTTCCGCCTGCATCGCATCCAGATCTGTAGTTTCTGTGTCGAAAGCGAATATACCCTGCTTAGTAATTTTCTTAAGCCAGCTATCCAGCGCTGGCTGATCCAGTATCGTTTCGTATACGGCATCTGCAGTAAGTTGGTCCTCAATACCTCCTAGCTCAGACAGCCAGGTCTTGAACTGCAGGCGTGCATAGAGCTCCTTTAGTCGATCTTCGTCCGCTTGCCTGATCTTCAGATCATCGAGTGAAAGCGGCAGATCCAGCTGACAGCGTATGGTAACCAGGTCACGTGATGTGGGCAGGAAATCCAGTGAGTCGCGCAGGTTCTCGCCCAGCTTGCCCGCAATATCATCAGCATGGTTAATCAGGCTGTCAAGGTCGCCATATTCGTTAATCAGCTTTGCTGCGGTCTTCGGACCGACCTTCGGTACTCCCGGTATATTGTCAGCGGAATCGCCGACCAATGTCAGGTAATCAATAAATTTATCAGCCTCTACCCCGAAACGGTTCTTCACTCCGGCAACATCCGTAACCCTGTTATCCATAGTATTGACCAGCGTCACACGATCATTGACCAGCTGGGCCATGTCCTTATCACCAGTAGATATCAGCACATCAACCGACTTATCCACCGCCTGCGCCGCGAGCGTGCCTATAACATCATCGGCTTCGACACCTTCAATGACCAGCAGCGGCAAACCCATGGCTTCAACAATTTCATATAGATAGGGCACCTGGCTTCGCATTTCATCCGGCATTGGTGGACGATTCGCCTTGTACTCCGGATATATATCATCGCGGAAAGTTTTACCTTTCGCATCGAATACCATGGCAATGTATTCCGGCTGATATTGCTTCAGCAGGCTTCTCGTCATGTTGATAACACCATAGATGGCACCGGTAGGCTGGCCTTCAGAATTATTCAGTCCCGGCATCGCATGGAAAGCACGGTATAGGTAAGATGATCCATCGACAAGTATGATAGGAGCTTTAGACATAGGTTTTCGGTTTTCGGTTTTCGGTTTTCGGTTTTCGGTTTTCGGTTTTCGGTTTTCGGTGAGTATATGTGATTCCAGAACTCTTTGTTAAATAGTCACTCTATTACACTCTGTATTATTTACCCTCCACCTCGACGCAGTCCCCTTTCCTCTTTCCTCTTGAAACTTCAAACTATTAAATCCACGCCCATCATGCTAAAAATATAGCATGAAAAAACTATCCGATAGCTGGTCTGCAACTAAACTCCCTTCCACCTCGACCCGCAAACTTTCTCGACAGTCATGGAAGGTTTTCCAGGTTATGGCAGAATTTGTTGAAGGCTATGAAAAACTGTCAGAAATACACCCCTCGGTCAGCATCTTCGGTTCCTCTCGCTTTGAACCGGATCACCCTATTTACAAATTAACTGAAGAGATAGCGCTGAAACTATCCAATTCCGGTTTTTCCATTGTTAGCGGCGGTGGCCCCGGTGTAATGGAAGCGGCAAACAAGGGTGCATTTGAGGGCAAGTCACCGAGTATCGGTTTAAATATTGCGCTTCCGCATGAGCAGCAGGCCAACCCGTACCAGAATATATCGCTTACTTTCCGGCATTTTTTCTCTCGCAAGGTGATGTTTGTCAAATTTGCTACGGCTTACGTTGTCATGCCCGGTGGATTCGGCACACTGGATGAATTTGCGGAAATTGTGACACTAATACAGACAAGAAAGTCACGCCGTATCCCGATAATCCTGGTCGATTCAGATTTCTGGTCGGGGCTTATCGACTGGTTCAGCAAAACGCTCGTTAAACAGGGAACCATCTCGGAATCCGACCTGAATCTGATCCTTATCATCGACGATCCTGACGAAGTTGTCGAAGCCATATTCAGTTACTACGAAAACCGTCGCTTTGAGCCGACTGAAGAAGAAGCCGAACTGCAGCTTAACCTGTAGTATAAAGAAATAAATTCGCTCACAACGGTTTAGCCTTAAATACAGTCTTAACAAAAACCATAAACTGTAAAACCTGATAGATTCAATACCTTTCATCATTCACCTCTAACCAGCCCTCATTGAAACCTTGCGTTATGGGGGTGATGAGTGTGTAATATCAGTAGACCTTCCCGTAAGGATAATAAAATGCACAAACTCCTGGTTAGTTTATTACTTCTCTTCCCACTGCTTGCTGCCGCGCAGGATTTACAGGCACCTGACAATACACTTCCTGCTAGCAAACCGGAAATAAAAAATTCTGAAGCTCCTGACGGTTTTGACCCTACCGGGGTTGAGATTAATATCATTACAGAAGGTGAGAAGACGATTGAGGAATATAGCCTCAACGGCCGAGTCTACATGGTAAAAATTCAGCAGAAGGGTTTTCCGCCGTACTATCTCATTGATCGTGATGGTGACGGTAGAATGGATCAGCAGGTCAGCGAGTTGGTGGGGAATAATATTGCTCCACCAAACTGGGTTCTGTTTCAGTGGTAGTAAATCAGCCAGTTCAACAAGCTAAGGATTACGTACTGACTTTTTCCGGAATGATTGTTCAGACATCAAACGGCATTGGCATTGCCTACCGGACATAAATTAAAGGAGCCAGCCATATGCATGCAAAAAGTGTAGACGCGGGACAGGGCGCCGGCTGGTTCAAGTGTGGATGGGATCTGTTCAAGCAGGATTATGGTACCTGGCTAATTATGTTCCTGGTGTTTATCGGCCTGTCGATCGCACTAAGCTTAATCCCAGTCATCGGCTCGATGATCTTGATGATCATTTCCCCAGCACTGCTGGCTGGCTTTATGTATGCGGCCTCAGAAATGGACAACGGCAACGGTATAAATATTGGCTCCCTGTTTCAGGGATTCAAAGATCGTGAACGCAGAAATAAATTGCTGGCACTGGGAGCAATATACCTGTTGGCACAGGTTCTGATCATGGCGGTCATGGTTGCATTGGTAGGCGGCAACACTGAGATGATGGAAGGCGAAACGAGTCAAATTGATGCTGAAGCCATGATGACCTCAGGGATGGGATTCTCGGTGCTGCTTGTCTTCCTGGTTGGCGCCATTATCATGCTTGGTTTCGTCTATGCCACACCACTGGTAATGCTCGATAATATGTCACCTGTTGAGTCAATAAAGGCAAGTTATTCAGCCGGTTTCAAAAACATCCTGTCGCTACTGGTGTTTGGTGTCATCTATCTCCTGCTAGCGATAGTTGCTGCGATCCCACTTGGCCTGGGATTCCTGATACTGATACCCGTTTCTATTCTGGCTTTGTACTGCAGTTACAAATCTATATTCCATTGAATTTAAAACTCGATTTTCACCATTACAGGCATATCGTCGTAATCCACTTTTTACTAGTTTGACAGCCAGGAGAATGCACCTACAATTATTGATTCTAAATGCCGGCATACTTAGCCTCTCAGCAAGCCCCTCCAGGAGTAAAACTTGACTAAAACATTTCTCTCTCTACTCATTTCATTAAGCCTGGCAGCTGTATCTTATTCCGCTTTTGCCCGTAAGCCTGAAATCCGCCTGTACAAAATGACGCTCGATGGAAATTCAGAAAAATACCTGCTTTTTGGTAAAGCCGATAATCCTGGCTGTCACAACACCCCTTACCAGTACAAGGTCTACAAGGTTGCCGTGCTAGCGTTCAAAACGTGCAGCGTCTACTCTGAGAAGGATTGCCAGCCGGACTCTATCCTGCCTGCTTACTGGAAAAAGAAGGACAAAGCCTCGACTAAAATGAAACAGGGGACTCGCTGGTACCTGGCCCAGGATGAGTCCGAGGTTGGCGTCTCATCCTGGTCCTGTGAACTAAAACAACCTTAGCAGAATATTTACTGGGTCAGCATGCAGAAGATAGTCCGGTTTATTGATCGTATGAATGATGTGATCGGCCGCTGCATCAGCTGGCTTACGGTACTGATGGTTATCGTGACATTTCTCGTTGTGGTGCTACGTTACGTCTTCAGCAGCGGCTGGATTGCCATGCAGGAGTCTATAATTTACATGCACTCCATCGTCTTCATGCTAGGCGTTGCCTATACACTAAAACAAAATGGGCATGTCCGCGTGGATATATTCTACGAAAGCATGGGGCCGCGCAGCAGGGCCTGGGTAGACCTGCTGGGTGTCGCTTTCCTGCTGATTCCTTTTTGTCTGTTTATTATTGTTATTTCCTGGAACTATGTCAGCCTGTCATGGTCTCTGCTGGAGGGATCAAGGGACGCCGGTGGCATTGCGGCAGTTTTCCTGCTCAAAACGACTATCCCCGTTATGGCTATACTGTTGATGCTGCAAGGTATCGCACAGGGATTGCGCAGCATTCTCCTATTGACCGGGAAGCACATGGCGCTTGAGAATCCCTCTGATGAAAAAGCAACTAATGCCTGAATCGTCAGCAGGATACAGCTATACATTTCTTCCCGATGTTGAAAAATACATGGCGGGAGATTTCGGATCTTTTCCACATACGAGTTACTGAATCATGAGATCCGCCGATATAGCGATTTCGACCAAAAAGCAGGCAGCAATACTACGTTCCAGATGACATGTCTGATCTGATGCCACTATTCATGTTCCTGCTAGCTGGTCTTATATTAATGACCGGCTACCCTGTCGCTTTTGCCCTCGCCGGTACAGCACTTATCTTTGCACTCCTTGGCACAATCACCGGCGGCTTTGATGCATCTTTCCTTGAAGCTATGCCAAGCCGGCTGTTTGGCATTATGACGAATGAGACCCTGGTCGCTGTACCTTTATTCGTGTTTATGGGAGCCATGCTTGAGCGTTCACGAGTCGCGGAGCAGCTGCTTGATGCCATGTCAGCACTTTTTGGCAGCTTGCGTGGCGGGCTAGGCATATCCGTCGTGCTGGTCGGCATGCTGATGGCCGCCAGTACCGGCATTGTAGGAGCGACTGTGGTAACCATGGGTATGATGGCCTTACCCACCATGTTGAAACGAGATTACGACTCGGCAATTGCCTGCGGTACCATTTGCGCCTCCGGCACACTGGGGCAAATCATCCCACCATCGATTATTCTGGTTCTTCTCGGTGATGTCCTGTCTTCCGCATTTCAGCAGGCTCAGCTTGATATGGGACTATTCTCACCAGAGACAGTTTCAGTTGGCGACCTGTTTGCCGGCGCTCTGATACCAGGATTGATACTGGTGGCCATGTATATTGTTTATTTGCTGTCAGTAGCCTGGCTGCGCCCCGCAATAATGCCTGCACCTGGAATCACTGTCGACAATAGTAAATCCTGGACATCGCTGCTGGCAGCCCTTGTACCACCAATTATTCTTATAGTCTCAGTACTCGGCTCAATCCTGGGCGGCCTCGCCACTCCCACTGAAGCAGCATCTGTCGGTGCTGTCGGTGCCACAGTACTTGCCCTTGCCAACAGGACTTTCTCGAAAGATGTATTGCGCAGAGTTGCCATTTCAACACTGGAAGTCACCAGCATGGTTTTCATGATACTTATCGGTGCCTCCCTGTTCTCACTGGTATTTCGCGGTTTTGGCGGAGATGACCTGATTGCAGAACTACTGGGCAGCCTTCCGGGTGGTGTCATTGGTGCCATGATCGTGGTGATGCTGGTAATGTTCCTGCTCGGGTTCATTCTCGACTTTATCGAAATTACCTTTGTCGTTGTGCCCATTGTCGGGCCTATACTGCTCACCATGGGACTCGACCCTGTCTGGCTAGGAATTATGATAGCCATCAATCTGCAAACCTCATTCCTTACCCCGCCCTTTGGTTTTGCCCTGTTTTACCTGCGCGGCGTTGCACCGAAGTCTGTCTCCACAGGACAGATCTATCGCGGCGTACTGCCATTTATCGTGATTCAGTTGTTGATGCTGCTGATGCTGGCTTACTGGCCGGGCCTGGCGACGTGGTTACCATCCTTGATATACGGCTAAAGTTACATTTATTGCAACCAAACCCTCATCAAGTATCAGGGCTATAAAGTCAGCACTGATTTTTTTATATCTCGTATAAATTGCTGATACGAGGCTTTACACATCTGCATCTAGATTTGAAAGCGAAATAAGATGCCCGAGACCAGAGGCTGTTCCCGGTATGGTCACAGGAACATGGTGTGGATGCTATGAGGTTCTGGCCCCGGGCATGGAGTGTGCTCGATAATGCAAAAATGCTTATCGAAAATGCGATTTAATTGATTCCAGCTCTGCTTCTAATTCTTCTCTGTCATTATCGACAGTATGCAAACGAGTATACTTACCCACATAGGCAATCATAACGACAACTAAAATGCTTAATATCCAGTACATAACTCTTCCTTCTAAGTAAATATTTAGTAATGATTAAGTCCTGCAATCAATCATACTATAATTATATTAACATATTCTTATATATAAGCATACAGGTTATCAATTAAATTTGAGCCCGCCATAGTTTTTAGTAATGAATAAAACAGGGGAAAGGGGAAAGGGGAAAGGGGAAAGGGGAAAGGCAATGATGCCGTTTTGAATTATTCTCCGCTCAATCATAAATTTGTCGTTTACTGGTCCTCTTCATGCTTCGATCTGCCTTCTTCCGCCCGTTACACGGCTATTGCCACCATAATCCTTTTGGGTGAAGATTTCATTGAATTCAGCATGTTGAAGCAGAGCAGACACTTCGGCGGCCTGGTCGTAGCCGTGTTCCAGCAACAGCCAGCCGTTTGGTTTCAAACTGGTTGCGCTGTCTTCGATGATACGGCGGATGGCATCCAGGCCATCGCTGCCTGAAACCAGAGCCTGGATCGGTTCTGCTGGCAGATCACCCCTTAACATGTGCGGATCATCAGTACGGATATACGGCGGATTGCTGAGAATCACGTCAAACTGCCGCAATTTCAGTGGCTGGCCCCATGAACCGGCAACAAAACTTATATTATTCACACCCAATGCCGTGGCATTTTCCCTGGCAACTGCTAACGCTGCTGCTGAATTGTCTGTCGCGGTAAGTTCACATTGTGGCCGTTCCCTTGCGATGACAATGGCGATGGCACCACTTCCTGTACCGAGATCTGCTATCTGCCATCTGGCGTTGTACGGTATGCGCTGAAGTGCCTGTTCAACAAGAATTTCAGTGTCTGACCGCGGAATCAGCACATCAGGTGTTACCCGGAGATCTACGTCCCAGAAACCCCGTCGACCGGTAATGTGGGCCAATGGTTCGCCGGATAATCGCCGTTCAAGAGCACTCTTGTACTGCTCGAACTGATCTTCTCGCAGCTGTTCATCAGGATGGCTGAACTGGCGGCTGCGGCTGATAGCGCAAATAGCTTCCAGCAACAATTCAGCTTCCAGCCTGGCGTCGGGGCTGGTCAGTGTTGTGCGGGCTTCAGTGAGGATTTGTTTGATTGTTGGCATGGGTTGGGAGGTTAAAGGGAAAAGCTTAAGGAGGAAAGGGGAAAGGATAAGGACTAAACACAAATGATTGTGTCATTGCGAGGAACGAAGTGTGGCGCCTCTAAGCCACTGGTTAAATATCATGAGAATACTTAGTTCTTCGCAATGGCAGGTTCTTTCATCGTGAATCACTCATTTCCGCCAGCAAATCGGCCTGATGCTCGGTCACCAGCGGTTCAATAATCATGTCCAGGTTGCCTGCCATCAATTCATCGAGTTTATACAGGGTCAGGTTGATGCGGTGGTCTGTCACTCTTCCCTGCGGGTAGTTGTAGGTGCGAATGCGCTCTGAACGGTCGCCGCTGCCGACCAGTGACTTGCGTGTCTCTGCCTGCTCAGCCTGCTGTGCACTCTGCACCTGGTCGAGTAGGCGCGACTGCAGCACGCTCATGGCTCGCGCCCTGTTTTTATGCTGAGAGCGCTCGTCCTGGCATTCAACCACCAGCCCGCTAGGAATGTGTGTGATTCGAATCGCCGAATCCGTCTTGTTGACATGCTGGCCGCCGGCACCGGATGCGCGGTAAGTATCGATACGCAGATCACCGGCATCGATTTCGATTGCATTAACTTCATCTGCCTCCGGCATCACTGCGACAGTACAGGCCGAGGTATGAATACGGCCCTGGGTTTCTGTCTGCGGTACACGCTGCACGCGATGTGCACCGGATTCGAACTTGAGCCGTGAATACACTCTCTGGCCGCTGATTCGGGTAATGATCTCCTTGTAACCACCATGCTCGCCATCACTATGGCTCAGCACCTCAAGTTTCCAGTGGTTTTTCTCGGCATAGATGCTGTACATGCGAAATAAATCTCCGGCGAACAAAGAGGCTTCATCACCACCGGTACCAGCACGAATTTCTAGAAAAACGTTTCGTTCGTCATTCGGATCTTTCGGGATCAGAAGAATACGCAGAGCCTCCTGATGGTCTACTATAGACTGCTCCAGCTCGCTCACCTCTTCTACAGCCATTTGCCGCATTTCATCGTCTTCGTCATCGAGCATCTGGCGCGCAGCTTCAATATCCCGCTGAGCCTGCTGCCATTGCTGATAGCGTTCAACTACCGGTGACAGTTCAGACATCTCCACTGATAACTTTCGGTACTGGTTCTGATCAGCGGCAACGGCAGGGTCTGCCAGCATGGCATGAATTTCTTCCAGGCGCTGGCTCAGGTGGTCGAGTTTTTCAGTAATTGAATCTTTCATGGATGATGAGTGTCAAGTTTCAAGTGTTAAGTTTCAAGCAGTCAACATCAGTTTCTAACTTGAAACTTGACACTTAACACTTGAAACTGGATTTTATACTTTCAAATTAAATAGACGCCGGGCGGCTTCAATCACCGGTTTATCGGCCTCCAGTCCGGCTTCTTTCAGTGCTGCTGTCGGGGCATGGGTGAGTTTATTGGTTAATGAACGGGCCAGTGCTTCGATCACTACTTCTGCAGTTTCGCCGCTGGCCAGTAATCGATGCGCTTTATCCAGCTCGACCTGGCGAAGCGTATCGGCATTCTCCCTGAGAGCACGTATCATTGGCACTGCATCAAGCGACTTTATCCAGTTAACGAACTGATTGACCTGCAGGTCAATGATTTCTTCTGCTTCGCTGGCCGCTTCTCGACGCGACTGCAGGTTTTCCTCTACAACATTCTGCAGATCATCGACGGTATAGAGGAAGATGTCACTCAACTCTCCTACTTCTGCCTCGATATCACGCGGCACAGCAAGATCAACCATGAATATCGGCCGGTGACGACGCTTTTTCAATGCCTGCTCGACGGCGCCCTTACCAAGAATAGGCAGCTGGCTTGCTGTTGAAGCGATAACGATATCAGCCTCGTGCAGGCGTGTTGGCAGTTCAGCCAGCGTGATTGCCTCGCCATGTACCAGATCGGACAACTTCTGCGCACGCTCAACGGTGCGATTGGAGACAATGATATGGCCGACCTGCTGCTGTGACAGGTGCTGCGCCGTCAACTCGATGGTTTCACCGGCACCGATCAACAATACTGTCTTCTGCGACAGATCTGAGAAAATTTGTTTTGCCAGCTTGACGGCGGCATACGCCACTGACACGGCACTGGCACCAATCTGAGTATCGGTGCGCACCTGCTTGGCAACTGAAAAAGTGTGCTGGAACAGCTGGTTTAACAGTTTGCCGGTAACACCTGTCTTGTGCGCGGTGGCAAAGGCCTCTTTCATCTGTCCGAGGATTTGCGGCTCGCCGAGCACCATCGAATCCAGCCCGCTGGCGACACGGAAGGCATGTCTAACCGCCTCATCACCGGGGTGACGGTACAGGTACGGCTCTATTTCTTTTGCCCGTAGACGGTGATAATCACAAAACCAGCCGATCAGACTATTTTCATTTGCCTGTTCATGACTGCAGTAAATTTCTGTACGATTGCAGGTTGAGAGTATCGTGGCTTCACGCGCACCACCCGTATCAGTGATATCCGCCAGCGCGGTCACCAGCTTGTC
The DNA here is from genome assembly GCA_029287855.1 of Arenicellales bacterium. Taxonomy (GTDB): domain Bacteria; phylum Pseudomonadota; class Gammaproteobacteria; order BMS3Bbin11; family BMS3Bbin11; genus BMS3Bbin11. The sequence continues at coordinate 13,628 of JARFQI010000037.1, forward strand.
GGGGGCGAATGCAGTCTGCTCACGGATATTTACCGGAGCAGTTCTGTGGTTGATGCCAAAGTTGAACAGGTGCATGATGCCTACTTTTTCAGGAAAGAACCGAACATTGTCTCTTGTTATAAAATTCTGTCAAGCTGTAACACATTTTGCATTGCTTGCACTCATCTCTGCCGCACTGGTTTCATGTGCTGGCAATACCGGTAAAAAGACTACCACAGATACTGCATCAAACGGTATCAGTGACGCTGAAAGCGAAACTGAGGCAATAGCCGAGAATCTGCCCGATGTAGAGCTTAGCCCGGACCTGATGTACAAGCTGATGCTGTCGGACATTGCGCTCCAGCAAAGTAATAATGAGCTTGCCCTGGCGGCACTGGTTGACAGCGCAATTGAAACACGTGACCCCAGGCTGGCAGCGCAGGCAACCCGGCTGGCAGTAATCGCGAACCAGTTTCCCACCGCGATTCAGATGGGCATGCTATGGCAGGAACTTTCACCGGACAATGTTGATGTTTACCAGACCCTGGGTAATCTGCTGGTCGTTGAAAAACAGCCGGAACGGGCTGTGGTCTATTACAGCAAGGCACTGTCTCTGGCCGACGAAGAGAGTCGCAGCAAATTACTGAAGCAAATCAGCAGCACTCTGATTCGCTATGGCAGTCAGACGCAGGCATTGGCGCTTATTGAACAGCTGGCGACAGATTACCCCGATTCTGCTGATGTCGCCCTGGCTCATGCGAGTGTCGCCAGTAAACTGAAGGAATATGAAGTTGCAAACAGCGCTATTGACCGAACACTGGAGCTAGACCCGGATAGCGATGACGCCGCTGTATTTAAATTCAGCTTGCTGGTATTGCAGAGCAAAGACCGCGATGCTGTACAATTTGCCAACAGTTACCTGAAACAACACCCGCAATCGCTTGTTCTCCGCACTGTCTTAGCTCGCTACTACATTGAGTCCAACAAGCTGGATGAGGCTGAAAAAGAATATTTGATTATTCACCGGCAGGATGAAACCTCCGTCATCGCGCCAATGGCACTTGCCTTAATCAGAATGGACAAAAAACAGTACAATGATGCAACAATGTACCTGGAGAAGGTACTGGAACTGCAATCTACTAATGACCCGGCCAGGATCTACCTTGGCGATATCGCAACTTTACAAAAACGTCTTGATGATGCGATACAGTGGTATCGTTCAGTCACTAGTGCCGAACAATTGTTCACCGCCCGTCTACGCCTTGTCGATGCCGTTAAACAGCGAGACGGTGTTGATGCAGCATTGCGTGAACTGGAAGCCATGTATCCTGAATCACCTCAACAACAGGTAGACTTGATCCTGTTAGAAGATGAGTTACTGATTGAAGCCGGGCGTGATGACGAAGCGCTGGAACTGGTGAATGATGCGCTTACCGATAACCCCGATAATATTGATCTTCTTTATGCCAGAGCCATGATTGCTGCAAGGAGAGAAGATGTAGCCGGACTGGAAAAGGACCTTCAGCGGGTGCTGGAGATAAAACCCGGCCATGTGCAGTCGCTGAATGCTTACGGCTTTACCCTGGCAGATCTGACAGATCGCTACAAAGAAGCCTATTCGCTGATCTCTGCCGCGCATAAGCAAAAACCCAATGATCCGTTTATTCTTGACAGTATGGGCTGGATTGAATTCAAGCGAGGCAACTACGCTGAAGCAGAAGCTTACCTGCGCAGTGCCCTGGCCAAGCGCAATGATCCAGAAATTGCTTATCACCTGACAGAAGTTTTGCTCGCTGCAGGTAAAACAAGAGAAGCAAGAAAGGTCTGGACAGCGGCGATTAAAGATTTTCCAGATGACAAGAAATTGCAGACGCTTAGTGAAAAGATATCAACAAAATAATTGTTCGGTGTTCCGTGTTCGGAGGTCGGATGCAATTTCTTTCTCACCGAAAAACGAAAACCGAAAACTGAAAACTGTCCTTTGTTTATTATCCAGCTGCCTGTTGCTGGCTGCCTGCACTAGCAAACCCGTTAAACAGGAAGCCCCTACCAGCTGGCTAAGCCGGCAGGCCGCGGTTGCGCAGATTGATCGCTGGCAATTAAATGCGCGCATTGGTCTTCGCAGTGAAGGCCGCAGCGGCAGCGCAAGCTTAGTATGGCATGAACAGCCCGGGCAACGCAGCTTACGCCTGCTCGGCCCTGTAGGCGGCGGCCTGGTCCTGCTGCAGCAGGATTCTAAGGGCGTCACTCTGCAGGACAGCAAAGGTACGACCTGGCATGCTGTAGATGCCGCTGAGTTAATCTACCGCGTTACCGGCTGGCATATTCCTGTCTCCGGGCTGCGCTGGTGGCTGCTAGGCATGACAGAACCCGGCAGCAAAGCCGACTACACACTCGATGACTCACAACGCCTTGTCACCGTGGTCCAGGATGGCTGGAAAGTATCCCTGACCAAATACACCCTGTTCGGCAAGTACGAGCTGCCTGCTTCTGTCACTGTTGAGTCACAGGCCGATAAAGGTGATGACGGCTATGTTCGGGCAAAATTGATCGTAAAGGAATGGAACATCCAGACTCAGGATGAAAGATGATTAGAGTAACTAAGCTTTCAGTGTTCAGTAAAAGCTTTGTTTCTTTTTAACAACCGAAAACTGAACACTGAAAACTGAAAACTGAATTTATGCTGATCCTCCCTGCCCCCGCCAAACTAAACCTGTTCCTGCATATAACCGGGCGTCGTGCGGATGGCTACCATGAACTGCAGACTGTTTTTCAGTTTATTGACCTGCAGGACACGATTACCCTGGCTAATCGATCTGATCAACAGATCAACAGAGTAACCAGCTGGTCTGAGGTTGCAGAAGAAGATGACCTGATGGTGAGAGCGGCGCAGAAGCTTGCCAATAGCTGTGGGATTTCAGCAGGTGTCGATATTGCTATCGAAAAACACATTCCTATGGGAGCCGGCCTTGGTGGTGGTAGTTCCGATGCGGCGACGGTTTTATGTGGACTGAATCTGCTTTGGGGACTCGATCTTTCAAATCGCGAACTGGCTGATATTGGAATTACCCTCGGTGCTGATGTACCGATTTTTATTTATGGTCACGCGGCCTGGGCAGAAGGGACTGGCGAAATACTGACGTCTATTGACCCACCTGAAGACAATTACCTGCTTATTGTGCCGCCTGCACATGTCTCTACCGCTGAAATTTTCAATCATCCTGCATTGACACGCGATAGTTCGCCAATCAAAATAGCCGACTTTCTTGAAGGACAGGGACATAACGATCTGGAAGCGGTGGTCAGGCAGGAATATCCTGTCATTGACGACACCATGAACTGGTTGCAGCATTTCTCAAATGCACGCATGACTGGAACAGGAGCAGGTGTATTCATCAAGACTGGTTCAGCCAAGGAAGCACAGAACATCGCGCAGCAGGCACCAGCAGACTGGCGGTGTTTTGTTACAAGAGGTTTGAATACCAGTCCACTGTATGATCAATTGTCAAGCTTTACGAATGGGGTGTAGCCAAGCGGTAAGGCAGCGGGTTTTGATCCCGTCATGCGCAGGTTCGAATCCTGCCACCCCAGCCATCATTTTGTATTACCGCCAGTTATAGGAGAGCAGACCTTTGTCAAAAGATGACATGATAGTCTTTTCAGGTTCGGGTAATCCCGAGCTCAGTATTGAAGTCTGTAAACTTCTGGATATACGTCCCGGCAACGCCCTCGTCGGTCGATTCAGTGACGGTGAGATTCAGGTTGAACTACTGGACAATGTCCGTGGTCGGGATATCTTTATCCTGCAGTCGGTTTGCCCACCGAGCAATGACAACCTGATGGAATTACTGCTACTGATAGATGCCTGTAAACGCTCAGCTGCTGGCAGCATCACTGCCGTAGTGCCGTATCTCGGCTATTCACGCCAGGATAGAAGGCCACGTTCTCAGCGCACCCCTATCTCAGCACGCCTGGTTGCGGACATGATTTCTACTGCCGGCGCCGATCATGTCCTGACTGTTGATATACATGCGGACCAGATTGTCGGCTTCTTCGATATTCCAACTGACAACATCTACGCACTGCCGGTGCTGCTCGGCGACGTCTGGCGCCATAGTGATGACAGCCTGATGGTCGTCTCACCGGATGTCGGCGGCGTTGTTCGTGCCCGCGCCCTCGCCAAACCGCTGGTTGCTGACCTTGCGATTATTGATAAACGCCGCCCAAAGGCCAATGTTGCCAAGGTAATGAATATTATTGGTGATGTTGAAGGCCGCAACTGCGTCATCATTGATGACCTGGTAGATACCGCGAACACCCTCTGCGAAGCTGCCAGTGCACTGAAAAAACGCGGTGCAAGCCGTGTTGCCGCTTGTTGTACACACCCTATCCTGTCCGGTCCGGCGGTTGAAAGGATAACCAATTCTGAACTTGATGAACTGGTCGTCACCAACACGGTGCCACTTTCAGATGAAGCCACATCCTGCAGCAGGATACGTCAAATAAGCATCGCAGAACTACTGGCGGAGACCATGCGCCGGATGCATAGCGATGAATCGGTGAGTTCGTTGTTTTATTAAATAAGTTTTAAGTTTGATCAAGATGATGAGCGATAACATGAACTTTTCAATAATTACTAGAAATTCCAATAATTTCCTCAATGCGAGGTATTACAGTCCCTAAGATGTAAGATGTAAGAATTGAAACTTCCGACTTGAAACTTGGAACTTCTGCTCCTTTTTCTGTTATACTCGCCGCCCTTTTTCCCGGTCTGGTCGCGGTCCGGGATATTTTAATACGACAAAACCGGAGATTTCCAATGTCTGACAGTCATACTATTATCGCCGAACTGCGTGATGTTCAAGGTACGAGTGCGAGCCGCCGCCTGCGTCATGCTGGCAAAATCCCAGCCGTTCTCTACGGCGCGGGAAAAGAAGCTGCAATGCTAACCCTGAACCACAACAGCCTGATACATAACCTGGAGGACGAGTCCTTCACAAGTTCCATTCTGACCGTTGACATTGCCGGTAAGCAGGAAAAAGCCATTCTACGTGATGTGCAGATGCATGCTTACAAGCAATTAATTATGCATATTGATCTGCAGCGAGTTAGTGCTACTGACAAGATCCACATGAGTGTACCACTGCATTTCACCGGTGGTGATGAAGCACCGGGTGTGAAGCTTGAAAGTGGCATCGTCTCTCATCTGATCACTGAACTGGACATCATCTGTCTGCCAGGTAATCTCCCTGAATTCCTCTCTGTTGATGTTTCTGGGCTGCATATCGGTGATTCGATACACCTGAGTGAAATCGCACTGCCTGAAGGCGTTGAATCTACCACCCTGTCCCATGGTGGTGATGACCTGGCTGTTGTTACTGTTGTAGCTGTACGCGGCTCTATAGCAGATGAAGAGGCTGACAGCGCTGAAGCTGAAGCCGCTGCTGAAGCTTCTGCCGAAGCCAGTGAAGCAGACGAAGGCACAGAGTCTGGCGAATAATCGACCTTACGGCACGGTAGTCCCGACTGATGGCCAGCGGCATACGCCTGATTGTCGGTCTAGGCAATCCCGGTCCGCGTTATGTCGATACACGGCACAACGCAGGCTGCTGGTTTGTCGAAGAGTTAGCTGAGCGCTATAACGGCAGCTGGCGTGAAGAAGCCCGATTCAAGTCTCGTGTCTGCGAAATCAGTGTGAGTGGCCAGAAGCTCTGGTTGCTCGCTCCGCGGACATTCATGAATCACTCAGGCGACGCTGTTGGCAGCTTTGCCAGGTATTATCGCATCCCGGTAGATGAAATCCTGGTTGTCCATGATGAGCTTGATCTCCTGCCCGGCAGAATCAAACTCAAACAGGGAGGCGGTGCGGCAGGTCACAATGGTCTGCGAGATACTACGCAACAGCTTGGCAGCCCGGATTACCTGCGCCTACGTCTCGGCATAGGCCATCCCGGCAAACAGAGTGCTGTCGTCAACTTTGTTCTCAAAAGACCACCGGAAGCAGAGATGTCACTGATTCAATCAGCAATTGAGCATGCTGCTGACCACATTAGCGACATCACCCAGGGCGATATGCAGACAGCAATGAACGCCCTGCACTCACACTCATAGGAATACTGTCATGGGTTTTAAATGCGGAATCGTCGGATTACCTAATGTCGGCAAATCTACCCTGTTCAACGCGCTGACACGCGCGGAAATACAGGCAGAAAACTATCCTTTTTGTACCATTGAACCAAATGTCGGCATCGTTGAAGTGCCAGACCCGCGACTTGATGTTCTCGCCAGCATAGTCAATCCGAAAAAGATATTGCCAACGACTATTGAATTTGTTGATATCGCCGGACTGGTCGAAGGTGCTTCGAAAGGTGAAGGGCTGGGTAATAAATTCCTCGCCCACATCCGTGAGGTTGATGCCATCGTACAGGTAGTGCGCTGCTTCGAAGATGACAATATTACCCATGTTGCCGGTAAGATCGATCCCATCTCAGACATCGATGTGATTGCCACTGAGCTCGCCCTGGCAGACATGGACACAGTAGATAAGGCCCTCACTCGCGCACATAAAATGAGCAAAAGCGGTGATAAGGACGCGTTACATGAAGCAGCAGTGCTTGAAAGAGTCAGTAATCACCTCGATGAGGGCCAGCCGGTCCGTTCTCTCGAACTTGATGACGATGAACGCAAAATCCTCAAGCCATTATGCCTGATGACCATCAAACCGACGCTCTACGTTCCGAACGTCGATGACAGCGGTTTTGAAAACAACCCCATGCTGGATGCTGTGCGTCAGCGGGCAGAAAGCGAAAATGCCGAGGTGGTTCCTGTTTGTGCAGCGATCGAGGCTGAACTGGTCGAGATGGAAGAAGAGGAAAGAAAAGAATTCCTTGATGATATGGGGCTGGAAGAACCCGGTCTCGATCGAGTGATTCGCGCCGGCTACAAGCTTCTGCAACTGCTAACGTATTTCACTGCCGGGGTACAGGAAGTAAGGGCCTGGACAGTACGGAAGAATTCTACAGCACCACAGGCCGCAGGTGTCATCCACACAGATTTCGAGCGCGGCTTTATTCGTGCAGAAACCATCGCCTATGATGATTTTGTCGAATTTGACGGTGAACACGGGGCGAAAGAACATGGCAAACTTCGCCTGGAAGGCAAGGATTACATTGTGCAGGATGGTGATGTGCTGCATTTCAGGTTTAATGTTTAAATAACAGATTCAAGTTACAAGGCTGAGGTTTCAAGAAGATTCTCTTTTGATATTGCCTTGAAACTTCACTTGTGACTTGAAACTATCGTATCGATCGAGTACATTCCCCTCCCCCAAATACATGGCAATGTAGCTCAGCTGGTTAGAGCACAGCATTCATAATGCTGGGGTCGGTGGTTCAAGTCCACCCATTGCTACCATATCTAAAACCCCTGATAGTTTTTTGCTATCAGGGGTTTTTATTGCAGTTCGACGCCTCAATACTACTATTGCTCAGTGCTTCATTGACATGTGGAAAATATGGTCCAAGCTTGACGCGTATACAGGAAAAGCCATGACCCAATAAACTAAATTCTCTTGCCATATTTGCCTTAGTACCAGGACTTACGGCACCCACTCCAAGCACTGCGGATGTTTTCAATCTAAAACGTTTTGATATTGATGGAGCTGGAGTAGGTGACAGAAAAAATCACTTTCTGAGTGATATGTCGGCTCACTATCCAGCAACAACCAGGCTGGCCAAACGTGCTCTCTCATCTTCTTTGCTATACACCATGCCGATAAGATGCCACGCAGTTGAAGAAGGTAGTTCTCGCTGAAAGGGAAAATTTGCTGAAATGCAAATAATGGGCTAATGGCAAACATAAGGAATTTGTCATTTATCCGGATGTAGTTGCTGATTTAAATAACAACAATGAACTGGCCTTCCTGTCGACTATTACTACGACCCGACATAAGCACCGAAAGGCCTGCTTCAAGGCGCTGTATAACTCAGTATCGCCCAACCTGTCGGTGACATGTAGAAAGCCCTTATTATCCTGGAACGCAACCG
>JARFQI010000043.1 GCA_029287855.1 Arenicellales bacterium
CCCGCTCTCTGTTGATTTGGCGGGGTTCCGTACGGGGATGGTTGGGTGGACTTGGAGTTTGTACTGGCCAAAATTCTCTTCCATGGCCTCATTCAATGCCTCATCAACTGCATGGCCCGATGCGGCCATCAGGGTTTGATGATGGTCGAGTGAGATAACATCAAAAATGAGTTTTTCAATCGATGGCGCATGAGAACGTGTCAGCGACTCGGTACAGCCCGTACACTCCTGAAATGAAAGCCATATAACGGAAGGCCTGCGGGCACTTTCAAGTGCAGCCGCAATCTTCGGCACCATCGCTGGCGATAAGGCCATCATTGATGCGGTAGTCGCACAGAACTTAAGGAAACCACGTCTAGTAATCCCTTGAGCTCTGAGCATTTCCGCCAGGGTTCTGTCATCAGCCATAAATTATCCCCTTGCCTTAGCAGTTCTCAGCCAGCAGTTGCGGTAGTGCTTCTAGTGCACCACGCATATCTTCTGTCTGTGATTCAAGAATAGATGGGATGCGGGTAATTTCTATAAACTTTCCCAGTATCTCATCATCGTTGTTACGGTGCGTCACAAGCCAGACGCCTGCAAATTTGCTTTCGTTGACAGTGGATGAACCCATAGCATTGATTGTTGCTGTGACTTCACCCGTGCCCAACAATGATTCAATTTGCTGCATTTCACCCGGTGCCATTGGTATGGCGCGCAAATCAATTGTCGTTGACTCCCCTGTTTCGATCAGCGAATTCAGCGCATGCTTGATTTCATTCAATATAGGGGTGACGTTTCCGGTGAAGGCCACTTCACCGCATGCTGCTTCGTTTTTACAGTCCATAATATTATCGTCACTGCCCGTCAAACGGGACGGTGGCACTCCCACTGCCCCATTAAATCCACAATTTTATCGACAACAAGCGGTATTGCAGCTGCAACTAATTCAGTTGGCTTGTCCCCCCAGTCAATCACATCGGGCTGAATAGCAACCAGCGCCCGCCGCTGTGGTAAATTCCCGGTCAGGCGGGAGATGTCCAGTAAATCGAGCAGGCCGACCTCATGCACGCTGCGCTTGCAGCTGCCGAGGAACTTATCCATGTCTTCATTGATCATACAATCTACGCTACCCGGCTTTTTTTTAAGCTGAGTCGCATCGATCACGATCAGGTTATCGGTATCTTCGACTGCGCCAGCAAGAGTAAAACTCAGGCTACCACCGTCCATGTAGGTCACACCTTCCGGTTCTGGATGGGTGTCCTGCAGGGCCTGGAGCGCATGTATACCGACACCTTCGTCTGTCAGCAGTGTATTTCCAATTGCGAGCACTAATGTTTTCATGTGGCGTAGTATGCACCTGTTTTCATTTTGTTTTTTTGATCTATATCAATATTTTCTATATTAGTTAAATGTTATATTAGCAATCGAGAGAAATTATTAGGATGCCTTTACTATGTGCCTTGGAATTCCGATGCAAATCAAGACCATCGACGGCTTTCTTGCCCGCTGCGAAGCAAAAGGCGTGGAGCGCGATGTCAACCTGTTCATGTTAAACGATGATGATATAGCCGTTGGTGATTTTGTCATGGTCCACATAGGCTACGCCCTGCAGAAAATGAGCGAGCAGGAAGCCCGTTCGGCCTGGGAAATCTACGATGAAATGCTTGCACTAGAACATGCATGAACTTTCAATATGCCAGTCCCTGATTGACCAGGTTGAAGGCCTCGCCAGGGACAATCAGGCCGTCGCAGTGAAAACTATCTGGTTACAGGTTGGGCCTTTATCCGGCGCTGAAATACCGTTACTGGAGCATGCCTACCCACTCGCGGCTGTTGGCACCGTAGCCGAAGACGCGAAGCTATTAATAGAATCTATACCCGTGCGTGTCCGCTGCAAAACATGCGGCGAAGAATCGGAAGCCAGTGCAAACAGATTGCTTTGTGGTGTCTGCAATGATTATCACACAGAGCTTATCAGTGGCGACGAAATGGTATTGTCGAAACTGGAATTTGATACCCAGACTCATTAAAGTCTGGCATGATTAGTATAACTACTTATTTTATTGACGATTTTCGGAGAACAATATGTGCGACACCTGCGGCTGCAATGTGACACGTGGCAATCAACACCTGGTGACAGGAGACGGCAAGCTGGCACGCACAGAAGACGGTCGTGCGGCTATTACAGTACTGCAGAGTCTGCTGACAGAAAACGACCACCAGGCAGTACATAACAGGCAGCACTTTGACAATCGTGAAATTCTCGCTATCAACCTGATGTCCTCGCCAGGCGCCGGTAAAACTGCTTTGCTGGAAGCAACCATCGAAGCACTTGGTGATGAATTCTCTATTGCAGTGATAGAAGGTGACCTGGAAACCGAGAATGATGCCCAGCGTATTCGTGATAAAGGCGTACCGGCACTACAGATTAGTACCGGCAGCGCCTGCCACCTTGATGCACACATGGTTCATGATGCACTGCATGAGCTTGACCTTGATGGCATCGATATCGTCTTTATTGAAAATGTTGGCAACCTGGTCTGCCCGGCGAGCTTTGATCTTGGTCAACACCGGAACATCACCCTGTTATCTGTTACTGAAGGAGATGACAAACCCGCCAAGTATCCCGTCATTTTCCGTGCTGCCGACCTGGTTCTGCTGACCAAGGCAGACCTGCTTGCGGTGCTGGATGATTTTGATCCCGAAAAGGCCGAACAATATGTCAGGCAACTGGCCAGTGAAGCGCCTGTGCTGCAGCTCGCTGCGCGCCGAAACGTTGACATCGACAGCTGGCTTGACTGGTTGCGGGATGAAGTTGCTGAGCAGCGGAAACGTGTTAAAAAGAAACTCACCCTGCGCCCGGCGATTCAGCCCGAAGGGTTAATCCTGCATGCGGACCACAAGCACGACCATCATCTCCCTCATTCGCACACGCATACTCATCATAAGCCGCATTCGCATTCATGAGTGCCAGTGCCCGGCAGTGGCTTGACCATATCCATGCCCTGAATCTGCCGGAAAAAATCCGTATCATGAACGTCTGTGGCGGCCATGAGCGCTCCATCACCATGGCCGGTCTGCGCGGCGCACTGCCAAAGAATATTGAATTAATACCCGGCCCCGGCTGCCCGGTCTGCGTTTGCCCGGAAGAAGATATTTATGAAGCAATCCAGATAGCACTGAATGAAGACGTCATCCTGACCGCCTTTGGTGACATGCTGCGGGTACCGGTCAATGTTGCCAAGAAAGAAATCCGCTCACTCGAACAGGCAAAGGCTAACGGCGCTGATATACGCCCCGTTGCTACTCCAATGGAACCGGTACAGATTGCGCGTGACAACCCTGACACTGCTGTAGTCTTTTTTGCTACCGGATTTGAAACCACTACGGCTCCCGTTGCGGCCATGCTTGCTGAAGGTGTTCCGGATAACCTTTATGTGCTGCTTTCAGGCCGCCTGACCTGGCCTGCCGTAGCGATGCTGCTGGAATCAGAAGAAGCCGGTTTTCAGGCTCTGGTTGCCCCGGGCCATGTCGCCACCGTTATGGGGGGTAACGAATGGAAGTTCGTTATAGATCAACACCAGATGCCTGCAGCGATTGCCGGATTCACGCCAGAAAGCCTGCTTGCTGCGATGTATTCGACACTTCGCCAGACAATTGAGAACAAACCATTTCTTGATAACTGCTATCCAGAACTGGTGCAGGATGAAGGTAACCAGACAGCACAAAAACATATTAATGAAACACTTGATGTGGTGGATGCAAACTGGCGTGGTGTCGGAATCATCCCTGCATCAGGGTTTGCACTAAATGATTCATACCGCCAGCATGATGCAAGGGAAAAATTTCCAGGCTATGCTGACATGGCACGACGCCGTGCCGGTCAAATGCCACCTGGCTGTGATTGTGCACGCGTCGTGATGGGGAAAATCTACCCGAATGAGTGCCGTCTGTACGGCAAAGCCTGCACTCCACGCAGCCCCGTTGGACCCTGCATGGTGTCGGATGAAGGCGCATGCCGCATCTGGTGGGCCGGCGGTGTACGTGAGTCTGCGGCATAACCCCAGTCATCCTCTCTGCCCGGTCTGCTACTAACATGAGGTTCTGCTGATGGCCATTGATGCCCAACATCTGGTCATTACCGGCAAGGTACAGGGTGTCGGTTTCCGCCCCTTTATTTATCGCCATGCCCGCAGACTGAATTTAACCGGCTGGGTACGCAACTGCACCGGTCAGGTCGAAATCCACGTAGAAGGCGAGCCTGATCTGCTTGAACAATTCAGCGATAGTCTCGTATCCGCTGCACCGGCAATTTCGGATCCACATATTGTTTCGCTCAAAACTGGCAACATAGAAGGATTTGATGACTTTCGCATACTGCTCAGCGACGCCAGTGAACGACCGCAAATCCATATTCCTACTGACTTTTTTACCTGTCCGGATTGCCTGGCTGAACTACGGCACCCGGCTGAGCGCCGCTATCACTACCCTTTTATCAACTGTACTCAATGCGGCCCACGCTACACGATTATTAAGGAACTCCCGTATGACCGGCCAGCTACCTCGATGTCCGGGTTTCCATTGTGCGATGCCTGTAGAAAAGAGTATGAAAACCCACTGGACAGGCGATTTCATGCGCAGCCGCTTGCCTGCCCGGTGTGCGGCCCGGCCTTGTCTTTTCATGAAAAAGATCGGTTTGTTGACGATTCTACCAAGGCACTGGATGCCTCTATCAACGCCATCAAGGAAGGGAAAATAGTCGCGGTCAAGGGAATTGGCGGCTATCACCTGTTGTGTGATGCGCAAAATGAGCAGGCCGTCAGCCGTCTACGCAAACACAAGCCAAGACCCGACAAGCCGCTCGCGGTGATGTTTCCAGAACGCGGCGATGATGGACTTGAATTCGCCCTTAATTATGTTGAACTGACAAAAGCTGAAGCAGATCTTCTGCGCTCCCCTGTCCGGCCTATCGTGCTGGCGAGGAAGAACAGGCAATCACTGTCTACCCTGATCGCACCCGGGCTTTATGAAATTGGCATCATGCTGCCTTATAGTCCGCTGCACTACCTGCTACTGGATGCACTCGATATGCCGGTGGTGGCGAGCTCGGCTAATATCAGCGGCGAACCGGTACTGACGGATAACGAAGATGTTGAGAAGCGATTGTCACACGTTGCACAGGCTTTTCTGCATCATAACCGCGATATAGTACGTCCCGCCGATGATCCGGTATACCGTACAATTGCAGGAAGACCGCGCCCGCTGCGCATGGGCCGGGGTAATGCACCGGTTGAGATAGACCTGCCTTTCACCCTGCCAGAACCACTGCTCGCAACCGGCAGCCATATGAAAAATACCATCGCCCTGGCATGGGACAATCGCCTGGTGGTTTCCCCTCATATCGGTGATCTCGACAGCCCGCGTAGCCAGCAGGTCTTTAACCAGGTCATTGAAGACCTGCAACAGCTCTATCAGGTCAGGGCCAGGGCGGTAATATGCGATGCCCACCCCGGCTACGCGAGCAGCCGCTGGGCGATGAAGTGCGGTTTGCCTTACAGCACCGCTTATCATCACTATGCTCATGCCTCCGCGCTGGTGCTGGATCACTGGAACAATCAGGACTGGCTGGTTTTCACCTGGGATGGTGTTGGCGCTGGTGCCAATTCAACTTTATGGGGTGGCGAAGCCCTGCTTGGCCAGCCCGGCAGCTGGCAGCGAGTTGCCAGCATGCTGCCCTTTCACCTTCCGGGAGGAGAAAAAGCGGGCCGTGAACCCTGGCGAAGTGCTGCTGCCCTGTGCTGGCAGGCCGGCATCGAGTGGAAAGAGCTTCCCGATGGCGCACATATACTGCATCAGGCCTGGAAAAACAGGCTGAATACTCCGCAGTCTAGCGCTGTCGGGCGACTGTTTGACGCTGCTTCAGCGCTGACAGGCATACTTCAACAGGCCAGCTTCGAAGGCCAGGGGCCGATGCTGCTGGAACAGGCATGTGGTGAACTACGACCGACTTTAGCGTTGCCACAACTTGAAGATGAAACAGGTTTGTTACAGGCTGACTGGTCAGGCTTGTTGCCAACACTGATGGATAACAGTCGCAGCATTGCAGAACGGGCCAGCTATTTTCATTCCTGTTTTGCACACACACTGTTACAGCAGGCAATCACCATGCGCGAGCGCCATGGCGTCAACAATATTGGTTTATGCGGAGGCGTGTTTCAGAATAGAAAGCTGTCTGATTATGCTGTGGTACTGCTAGAAGAAAATGGTTTCAAGGCCTGCCTGCCATTGCGGCTGCCGGCGAATGACGCCGCGATCTGTGCCGGGCAGGTTGTAGAGGCTGCAACCACACAGAGTAAATAAACCTGGCCATTACCAGTAGCGCACGCGGCCCGTATCAACATGGATGAAATTGGACTTCTGGTAATAACCGACGCCGCCCCTGGCTAGTTTTTTTGCGGCCTTATGCAATTGCCTTGTATCAAAACCCGACATGCGTATATCAATCGCTTTACCCTGCATATGCAAACTGCGCTTGGCGACTCCGTTACTTTTACTGTGTAAATTAGCATTGGTTTTTGGTGAACGATAACCCGAAATCACTTCAAACGTACCGTTGTGTCCAGTAGCTATTTTAATTTGATGCATAAGATCCAGTAAGGCTGCATCAATGGGATGACTCTCATCTGTACGAAAGTCTCTCATATAATGATTTATCTCTGCCAAAGCATCGGCAATATAATCTGTTCCATCATGATAGTCGATGGCAAGTTTATCTCCGGTATGCGTATGGTAAAAACTGAGAGATCGTCCAGCTTGGCGTCCGGATGACACGACTGATGCAATGGCACTGGGTGCCGCAGGAAGCAGCAGTGCCCCGGTCATAGAGGAAGCAAGGCCAGTAATAAAATGGCGTCGGTTTCGATCAGGCTGCAAAACTGTTGGGTTTTTAGAATTTCTCATAATAATTCAGTCTAGTGTTTTAGTACTACAAGTAATTACTATTAGCATCAAAGATAGTATTGATACTGGCGAATTCAAGTGTAATACATTAATTATACTCCATTTTAGCTGAAAAAAAGTTGTCTGAACCCGATTACTACACTGAAAAAATTATTGCTGCAAAAATGATCACTATGCGCCAACAAAACCAGCATTCGGCGATCAACAGTAATAGTCTATAATCACCGGCTACAGTGACCCGACCTCAGATAACAAGGAAGAATAAATGATCGACGATACACACATTTCTCTTGCTCATGGCAATGGCGGCCGTTTCATGCGCGCACTAATCGAAGAAGTCTTTGCCCGCCACCTCGCCAGTGCAGCACTGGATGTTCAGGCTGACGCTGTGACATTGCCGCAGATGGATGGAGAATTGATGTTTACTACCGATGGCTTTTCAGTCAAACCTCTGGAATTCCCCGGTGGTGACATTGGCTCGCTGGCAGTTCATGGAACGACCAATGACCTCGCAGTTGCCGGTGCCACACCTCGCTATCTGAGTTTGAATGCGTTTATTGAAGAAGGTTTTGAGATAGCCATGCTTGAACGCATCGTTGCCAGCCTGGCATCAGCAGCAAGAGAGATAGGCGTTGAAGTCGCCGCCGGAGACACCAAGGTCCTGCCGAGGGGAGAAGGTGGTGGAATCTACCTCGCTACAACAGGGATAGGTACCCGTTCCAGTGAAATAAAACTGGGACTGAAGCAAATCAAAGCGGGAGACAGGATACTAGTCAGCGGCCCGGTCGGTGATCATGGTATTTCTGTCATGCTGGCACGAGAACAGTTCGGCCTGCATGGAGAGCTGCTGTCAGATGCCGCCAGTGTGTTGCCGCTGACACGAGCCCTGATGAAACTTGATGGTTTACACTTTATGCGTGACCCGACACGTGGAGGCCTGGCCACAGTAGCGCACGAATTATGTCATGCTACTGGTCTGCAAGTTCGTCTTAATCAGCCGGCCATTCCAGTGCGTGACCCGGTACAATCAGTTTGTGAAATGCTTGGTTATGATCCGCTGTTTCTTGCCTGTGAAGGACGTGTTGTTGCTATTGTTGATGCCGACCAGGCAGATCAGGCCCTGGCAATCTGGCGGTCACTGCCTGAGGGCGAGCTGGCATCAATAATTGGTGAAATAAATGAAGGTAGTCCGCATGTCATTCTGACAACAGAGCTCGGTGGTGAACGCATTCTTGAAGAACTCGAAGATGATCCGCTGCCAAGAATTTGTTAGCTGGTTTTTCGTCTCCTGTCACTCTGTTGTCAAAGATTCAGGTCTCTTCCCAGGTGCAGGTCAGCTGCTCCCGCACGATTGAAATAATCCTGCCAGAATAGTTCGATATTCCGTTTCTGTTCTGGCCTGAGACCCTCTCTTTGGGCAGAGTGATCTCGCCCATATCCAAACACCTCAACCTCTACTCCCCGCATTGACTTTATCAAGCCAAGCCGGTTAAGTTTTTCAACTAAAGCTGCAATGTTTTTTTCCCTCAGATGGCCGAATTTTGCCAGTCTCGAATGCTCAATCATGTCAGAGAAAATGATCAGCTGAGCAGGCTTGTGGTCTTCATATTCCTGCATCATAAAGGCAATGGTTTCTATGATTTCAGAGTTATCATACTTCTCACTGGTCGCAATCATGGGCTTAACACTGGTCAGCATATCGTGCATATATTTACGTTCATCAAGCTTGGCCCTTGAAGCTCTGCACTGGCTGAATAAACCCGATACCACCCCCTGCTCCACACAACCGGGTCTGCAGGCATCAAATATTTTCTTCGAGGCAGCAAAATCTTCAGTCAGTGTGTGAATAATCAGGCGTTCACCTGCCTGTAACTGATTGAAAAGAACATCAATGCCATTCGCAAAGCTGATTTTATCCTGTTCATCAAAGGCACTCGTTCTGTCGATGAGAAATAAAACTGTCCTGCCATTTCCCTGTGAACAATAATCCTGCTTGTCTGCCAGCACTTCTTTTGCTGGCATCATCAGCAGCAGTAATAACAGCAGCCTGTACGTATAGAACCTCATGTTGCGCAGATTCTCCCCTTCAATCCTGCCAGCCCCTGCTCACCGAAATAGGCAGGAAGATTTTCACCATTTCTGCCATCAACATTTCCTGATTGATAGGCCAGGATCTGCTGGCGCAGGACATCAATAATCATGCTGACATCATGCTCCCTTTCACTGTCAAGTGCAGATCGCCGCGACATCAGCTCCCTGATTTCATTCTCCAGTGCTATTGCCTTCTTATCCAGGTAGGAAATCTTTTCATCAAATTCACTTTGCAGCTTGGTTGCCTGTTGTTCAAACTGGTTACGGAATTTCACCAGCTTGCTAATTGCGTGATTTCGCTCAAAGTACAGGCGCTCATAATCCGGATGTGGATCATGTCGCAGAAAGGAAAACATCATACCAAGAAAAAATACCGAAACATTTAGTACCAGCAAGGTTAATCCGGCAACACCAAGCTCGGTCTGAATTGTCTGCCCCAGCAGCCCACCAACGCCATCAGATAACAACATAGCAGCCAGGTCCTGCTGCTGCTCCTGTGCAATGAAGTCTACATATTGCTGCCGTAAAGCAGAAATAAGGTATATCAGGCTGCCTGCTGTCAGGATGATAAAGAACAGGCCTGCCACGTATCCTTTGATACCCAGGCGTTCACGGTAATGACTCACCTGTCTTAACATCAGGCCGAGAAAATGGGCAAGCGTGATCAGTACTACACCGATAGTTAATGCAAGGATCAGTGCGAGAAAAGGAGATTCCTGGAAAAAGAATTCTACTGCAAGTTTGTTAATCGGTACTTCGAGAATAGCCAGAACAAAAAGTAGAATTAGATAAACCCTGGCAAAATGAATTTGCAATGGGCGGTTTAAACGCAATTCCACACGACGAAAGTTTTCTTTTTTCTCTTCCTGTTCATTGTGAATCTGGCGATAGGCTTCTGAATTCGCACCGGACTCCTGGCGCAATGACTCCAGGGCAGATTCCTTTGAGCGTATCAGGGTTTCTTTTTGCCCCAGGTATCCTTCGTTCAGCTCCTGTTCTGTTGAGGCCAGATCAAGATCCAGCTGCTCACGGATATCGTGTAGATTACGATCGTAATTTGTGACTGCTGCGCGTGCCTGGCTTATTCGTTCAAGTTCATGCGGTGAATACTCATCAGCACTGGCAGGTGGAAAGCCCTTCTGTCCGTCATTGCGCCCTTTAAGACGATCCGGTTTGGTATCCTTCTCACTAAAAGACAGGTAACGGGTCAGAGTGCTACGAGCTACAATGCCTTTCATGATAGGCCCTCAGTAATAGAATCCCGATAAAAAAGGCCTGTGTGAGCGAACCCACACAGGCCTTCTGCTTTTAAGAACCTTGAGTGTTCTTACTTGGCAGCTGGAGCAGCTGGCGCTTCAGCAGGAGCAGCAGCAGGCTTAGCAGCTGCAGAGTTCTTCATGAACTCGTCATAGGCAGCCTGCTCTTGAGCACGCATAGCTTCCTGACGCTTAACGAATGCATCATGACGAGCCTTCATTTCAGCCTGACGTGTAGCATCCTGAGCAGCGAAGTCAGGTCTTGCTGGTGCAGCAGGAGCAGCTGCAGCAGGAGCAGCAACAGGTGCCTGCATCATAGGAGCAGGAGCGCCATAACCATAAGGTGCGCCGTATCCACCATAACCAGAACCATAACGGTTGTCACCATAGTAGTTGCCACGGTAGTCGCCACGGTAGGTGTTGTAACCACGGCCATAACCGTCGCCGTAACCTGAACCATAACCTGAACCATAACCGCGACCACGGCCACGTCCTGAACCACGGCCTTTGCCACTAATGCTCATATCGAAGCTGCCATCAACGTCGCCATCCATGTCGCCGTCACCGTAGCCACGACCTGAACCACGTGTGTCGCCATAGCCTGAACCATAACCAGAACCGTCACCAGAACCATAGCCGTAACCGTCGCCATATCCAGAGCCATAGCCTCTTCCGTCGTCGTATCCGTTACCCCACCATGCGGAAGAAGCAGCAGACATGCTCATGAGAGCAGCGATAGATACAATCTGTACAAGTTTCATCAATAAATCTCCTAAAAATAGTTTAATTTGTTCAATCAAAAATAATTATCAATCAGATATAGAGGATGAAGTTTGCACAGCATTTTGCTGACCTCAACCGTAACCTCACAGCGAAGCTATATCGTCCGGGCATAATATAATGATTTCCTAATATAGTCAATACGCCTGATGTAAATTATGGAAAAATAAGGGAAAACCCTGAGTTTCTGTAAGTCTAAAAATGTTATTAATTAATATTAAATAACGATAATAAGATTATGTTTTAACTGACAAATAATAGTGAAAGATCGATAGCATGGACATTTTTAGTGAGTGCGCCAATTGACACAAAATTTATACCGCTACGCGCAATATCGCCCACATTTTCCAGAGTAACATTACCGGAAACTTCTGTTTCAACTGAATTTCCTGCCAATTTCACCGCCTGTGGAAGACTAGATAGCTGAAAATTATCGAGCAACACCCTCTTCGCCCCGCATTCTATTGCCTGCTCCAGCTGCGCCAGATCTTCAACCTCGATTTCAATCAGCACACCAGGCTTTGCGGCCTTCCTCGCCAGCTCTAATGCACGGCATACAGAACCAGCGGCATGGATGTGGTTCTCTTTAATTAATACCGCGTCATACAGGCCGATTCGATGATTATGGCCGCCGCCGCAACTGACTGCATACTTCTGCGCTTTGCGCAGGCCAGGCAGTGTTTTGCGGGTATCAAGTATCCTGCATCCTGTACCAGCTACAGCATCGACATATTGTTTTGTTTTCGTCGCCACAGCAGACAGTGTCTGCAGAAAATTTAATGCTGTCCGTTCAGCCGTCAGGATCGACCGAGCTGGCCCCTGTATTTGGCAAATTACATCATTACTATGTATGCATGCTCCTTCATCCTTGTTCCAGTCGATAGACACAGATTCATCCAGCAGACTGAAGCAGAGGTCAAACCAGGGGCGGCCACTGAGTACGGCATCTTCACGGCAGATTAGTTTTGCCGTTGACTGCCTGTCGCTTACAAGGTTTGCCGTGAGGTCACCAGTGCCGATATCTTCTTCAAGAGCAACTCTGACTGTGGCAATGATTTCATCTGTTTTCAGTAACCCAGTATTTATCATCAGACTGACTATCTCTGGAATCACTTTACAGCATGATGCGAAATGAAATATTTCTTCTGTAATTTACGAACAAGACCGGCAAGCAGGATCAGGCTAAGTAAATTCGGCAGAGCCATCAGAAGGTTGGTGATATCAGCAATATTCCATACCAGATGCAGTGGCACAGCTGCCCCGACAACAACAGCTAGTGTATAGATGACCCGGTACGGCATAACGGCATTATCACCAAACAGAAACTTGGCTGAGCGGTCACCGTAATATGACCAGGCAATAATAGTGGAAAAGGCAAACAGGGTGAGTCCAATGCCGACAACGGCCGCGCCACCATCCCCCAGTTCACTGCTGAATGCTGCTGCTGTCAGCGCTGCACCCACCATATCCTCTGCACGGTCGATATAACTTCCGGTAACAATAATTACCAGGCCCGTCATGCTACAGATTACCAGAGTATCGATAAAAGGCCCCATCATCGCCACCAGGCCTTCTCGAACCGGTTCATTCGTTTTGGCTGCAGCATGGGCAATCGGTGCCGAGCCAAGACCTGCTTCATTGGAAAATAGCCCTCTGGCGACACCCCAGCGAATCGCCTCACCTACTGCAGCACCGCCCACAGACCAGGGATTGAGGGCATGGGTGAAAATAGTGGCCAGTGCCGAGGGCAGGGCTTCCATATTATTAAACAGGACGATCATCGCTGCCGATATATAAAGTAAAGCCATAAATGGAACGATGGTACTGGCCACTTTTGCAATACGCTTAACACCACCGAGAATGACCAGGCCTACCATCACGGCCATCACCAGGCCAATAATCCATGAATAGTTTTTTGCCTCGGGATGTAAATAAGACAGGCCATCTACGACGGAGTTCGCCTGCACCATATTGCCTATTCCAAAAGAGGCAATGAGTGCAAAGAAGGCAAAGGCCATAGCCGTTTTCTTCATCTTCAGACCATGCAGCAGGGTATACATTGGGCCACCGGCGGTATTGCCATTTTCATCGACTTCACGAAATTTTAGTGACAGGCTGCATTCGGTAAACTTGGTAGCCATGCCAATAAAGGCTGTAATCCACATCCAGAAAAGCGCACCCGGCCCACCGAGAGAAATAGCCGTTGCGACACCAGCAATATTACCGGTGCCAATGGTTGCAGACAGGGCAGTAGAAAGCGCCTGAAAATGGGAGACTTCACCGCTGTCATCTGGGTGATCATACTTTCCTGAAATAAGCTGAACCGAATGCCTGAATCCGGACACCTGGACGAAACGTAAGCGGATCGTCAGATAGATCCCGGTGCCCAGCAGGATAAGTAACGTTAGAGGACTGCCCCACAGCAAGCCTGATATCTGCCCGGTAAGTTCGGTTAATTGATCAATCATGAATCTGCTTGCTCCTCTCTTCTCTTTATAATTTCGGTTTCACTTTATTTGTGAACTTCTAGCTGGATCTTATATTTTAAACTGCACAGGTAACACAGTCGTTACCAGCTTATATAAGCGTAGCCCTGCTGCTGCAATTCCATCAAATCTGCCACACCTGCTTCTACCACAGTAGCAAAATCGACAATATCCTTAGCTTCTTTATGCAAAGTAATCAATGTATTTCCACAGGCATGAAATTCGACACCATAAAAAGCAAGGCTTTTGACCTGATCGCGTATTGCCGGAATGACAGGAACACCAGGTTCCTTCAATAATATATGTATTCCAGGTCCCATCGCTGAGACGACAATTTTAATATCATCGCCGTATTTTCTCAGCATATTACGAATGGTGTTTAGAACAGCTAACTGGTAAGACTCATCAGACTTGTTAAATTGGTAAACCAGTTTATTGTTGCTGTCTTCACCGGGGAATTTCAGCTCATCATCAGCTTCATTATTCTGAGTTGCTGCCGGTGATTCTTCGGCAGCATGAGCGGTATCGGTTGGAAGCAGTGCCGATGATAAAACTATAATCAGCAGAAGTGTCAGTGAAAAATCTACGAAATTGCGCGGCAGACAACTTTTATTTAATAACATTTGCGGATCCTCTTGGTACTTCTAGCAGGTTAAAGCCAATAAGTGATCAGCAGATACTACCTCTGAATAGAGAAAAGGTTAAGAGAGGTTTACACTTTCAAACATATTATTCGTAATTCAGACAGAAATAACAGTCTTTTATTCTCGTATTATTGAGAATATAAGATGCATTGAGGAGAACTATGACACGATATCATCCAGAAAAGATTTGATCTTATCGGTCCATGAACTCTCTTTTGGGCTATGGCGTTTACCGCCTTCTCGCATACTTGCATCGAGCTTTTCCAGTAACTCTTTTTGCTCTTTGCTAAGATTTACCGGTGTTTCAACAACGACTTTGCAAAATAGTTCACCTGGCTGACTGCCACGGACATTACGAACACCTTTTCCACGTAAGCGAAAGACTTTATCAGTCTGCGTACCTGCCGGGATTTTCAGGCTCGCGCGGCCATCAAGCGTAGGTATTTCAATCTCCCCGCCCAGTGAGAGCAGAGTGAAGCTGACCGGTGTTTCACAATATAGATGAGTGTCCTCGCGCTGGAAGATGGGATGTTTTTTCAAATGCACGGCGACATACAGATCACCGGCTACACCGCCATTTGGCGCAGCTTCACCTTCGCCGGCCAATCTGACCT
This sequence comes from Arenicellales bacterium, assembly GCA_029287855.1. Taxonomy (GTDB): domain Bacteria; phylum Pseudomonadota; class Gammaproteobacteria; order BMS3Bbin11; family BMS3Bbin11; genus BMS3Bbin11. The sequence goes on from JARFQI010000043.1 coordinate 14,814, forward strand.
GATCACCCTCATCAACACCGGCAGGGATTTTAACGGATAGTTTCTTCTGTTTTTTAATGCGGCCCTGGCCATGACAGTCAGGACATGGATCTGTGATAATTTTCCCACTACCTCGACACTGCGGGCAGGTTTGTTGTACAGAGAAAAAACCCTGCTGCATGCGGACTTCACCATGCCCACCACAGGTAGTGCATGTCTGGGGCTGGCTGCCTTCGCGTGCACCGCTGCCATTACAGGTTTCACAGCTAGACATCACAGGCACACGTATTTGAACCTCTGTACCGTTTACCGCATCTTCAAGACTCAGTTCGAGGTTATAGCGCAAATCGCTGCCTCGACTTTGCCTCGCACCACGGCGGCCACCACCGAAAATGTCGCCGAAAATATCACCAAAAGCGTCGCCGAAACCGCCAGCGCCGCCGCTGAAACCGCCACCCCCCATCGAGGAGTCGACACCAGCATGGCCGAACTGGTCATAGGCCGAACGTTTCTGCGCATCGGCCAGTACTTCGTAGGCTTCCTTGGCTTCTTTAAAGGTGGCTTCGGCATTTAGATCATCAGGATTACGATCCGGATGATGCTTCATTGCTAATCGGCGGTAAGCCTTTTTGATTTCAGCCTCGGAGGCATTTTTCTGTACTCCGAGAACTTCGTAATAATCACGTTTGGACATTTTACTTTTCTACCTATCCTGAATAACGAAAAGGCACAACCGTCGCCGGCCATGCCTTTCGTGGATACAATGACAGAAGCTTTACTTCTTGTCGTCCTTGATTTCCTCAAACTCGGCATCGACAACATCATCACCAGCCGCCGCTTCAGGCTGCTCACCAGCAGCAGATTCTGCTGCTGCATCTGCGCCACCTGCATCAGCATAAGCCTGTTCTGCGAGCTTATGGCTCGCTGTTGCCAACGCCTCTGTTTTCGCTTCGATATCTGCCTTGTCATCACCTTTCAGTGCTTCTTCAAGCTCAGCAGCTGCCTTTTCGATATTTTCCTTATCAGAGGCGTCTACCTTATCGGCAAGATCCGTCAGCGACTTGCGCACTGAATGCAGCATGGCATCGCCCTGGTTACGGGCATCCAC
>JARFQI010000059.1 GCA_029287855.1 Arenicellales bacterium
TGACTGCAATCATGCCGCGGGTGAGCAATGGCAGGGCCTGGCCTGATTCCTCGAAAACCTTGACGACTTTGGGTACCACATAGGTCAGTAGCCCGGTAACAATGAGAACGGCAACGACAGTCAATATCACGGGGTAGATCAGGGCGATGAGTATACGCCGGCGCAGCGTGGTGGTGTTCTCCGTGTAATCGGCAAGCCGTTCCAGCACTACGTCCAGATGCCCCGTTTCTTCACCTGCATGCAGCGAAGCACGATACATGCTGGGAAAGGCGGCAGGGAAATTCCCAATGGCTTCGGATAAAGACAGGCCTTCCATGACTGACGAGCGAACGGCTGTCAGGATCGACCGTATACGGTGGTTGTCCGATTGCTCAATCAGGCCATCCAGTGCCTCTTCGATGGTCAGGCCTGCACTGAGAAGGGTGGCAAACTGGCGCGTTATCACTGCCAGCTCAGCAGGTGGAATACGCTTGCGGCTTTGCCTGGTGCGACCCTCTACTGTTTTCTCACTGATTTCGCTAAGAGTGAGTGGCAGCAATCCCTGGTCGCGCAGCATCTGACGAACCTGGCGTTGTGTGTCACCGGTCAGGACGCCCTTGCGGGTGTTGCCCTTCTGATCCAGTGCCTGATATTCGTAAGCGCCCATGATTACACTCTGCTTCCTAAGTCTATTGTTTTTTCTTTAACCTTTAACCTTTAGTCTTTAACCGACATTTTATCTACTGGTCATACATGGTGACACGCAGTACTTCATCTAGGCTGGTGATACCCTGACGAACACGGTTGAGCCCATCACTAAGAATAGAAGGGCTCTTTTTACGGATTTCTTTGAGCATGGTTTGTTCATCTTCACTTCGGTGAATCATGGTTTTAATATCATTGTCGATGACGATCAGTTCAAATATTCCGACACGCTTGCGATAACCGGTATGATTACATTCTGCGCAGCCAACAGAGTGGTAGAGTGAAATGTCATCACCATTCTCAATGCCTAGCAGCTGCCTTTCTTTATCTGTTGCCGGGGCTGCTTCTTTGCAATTACTGCACAGTACGCGCACCAGTCTTTGTGCCAGCAGGCCGGACAGACTACTTGCTATCAGGTAGCTGTCAACACCCATGTCCTGCAGCCGTGTGATAGCACCGATTGCAGTGTTGGTATGCAGGGTGGATAGCACGAGGTGGCCAGTTAGACTTGCCTGAATGGCAATTTCAGCTGTCTCCAGATCACGAATCTCACCAACCAGCACTACGTCTGGATCCTGTCGCAGGATGGAGCGCAAACCGCTGGCGAAGGAGAGTCCCGCTTTCGTGTTAACGTGAACCTGCCCGATACCCTCAAGGTCGTATTCCACAGGATCTTCGACGGTGACAATATTACGCTTGCTGCGATCAATGTGGCTTAGGCCTGCGTAGAGTGTCGTGGTCTTACCAGAGCCCGTCGGTCCCGTGACCAGGAACATACCGTGCAGTGACCGCGTCAGCTGCTTGAAACGCTCCTGCATCGATTCATCCATGCCAAGGTCGGCAATATTAAAGCGTGAAGACTGCTTGTCTAGAATTCGCAGTACAATCCGTTCACCATGCTGGGTCGGCAGTGTCGAGACCCGGACATCAATGGCGTGATCGCCGACGCGTAATGAAATGCGGCCATCCTGAGGCAGGCGTTTTTCAGCAATATCAAGCTTCGCCATGACTTTAAGGCGGGATACCACCGCGCCATGAAATCCACGATGGAAATTGGTGATGTCTTTCAGGACCCCGTCAATGCGGAAACGGACGACAGAATTATTTTCATAGGCCTCTATGTGAATATCAGAGGCCTGTTCACGGATTGCCTGGTTAAATAGCGCATTGATGAGCTGGATAATCGGTGCGTCGTCTGCCTCTTCCAGCAGGTCTGTCGCTTTCGGAATGTCCTGGATAAGCTGCTCGAGGTCAACGTCTTCACCGAGATCCTCAGCCATCTGTGTCGCTTCGGATTGACCACGGCTGTAGGCCTTGCGCAGCAGATTATCGAATTCCTCTCTGCTGACAGTATTGAACTTAACGTTTGTTTTAAGGAATCTTTGCAGCTCGGTAATAATGCTAAAAGGCGGCAGCACAGGGCAGCTCAGAGTAGCGACGTTGCTGCCAGTGGCTGAATCAAAACCGGTAAGCAGTACGTTATGCTCCCGTGCAAATCGATACGGTATCTCGCTGCCCTTATCCGCAGGTGGGTTATCAATATCGCTGCTTTGCGTGTCAGGTAAACCCATCAGGCTAGTGTCCTAATAACACGAGTTTTCTGAGTTCGGGTGGTAGCTGCATTCTGAATCGCCAATCTGTGGAATCGAGTTCGTCGTCGATCTTGATGTTGATTTCTCGTTCGGGTTGATGACCTGTTCAATCGGCTTTATTTCAGGATTTTCATTCAATGGTGGCATCACTGAAGGTGTTATGCCGCGGATCAGGTATTCTGACCGTTCATTCGCTTCTACCTGGAGATCACGCATGCTGCCGTATTTCCGTTCGGTAAAACCGACAAGATCCGATTTAGTTCTGATAATGGTCGGTTTAATAAACAGCATAAGGTTAAGTTTACGCTGCTGTTTCTGCTTGTTCCGGAACAGGCCGCCGACAATCGGAATGCTGGACAACCCGAGGACACCATCAACGGTGTTTGACAGGTCATCAAGTATCAGTCCACCGAGTACCACGGTCTGGCCATTCTCAACGACCACGGTGGACTTGACGATACGTTTGTTGGTAATCAGGTCTGATGCACCCTGTACGCGCGTCTGGCTGATGTTGGAGAGTTCTTCCGAAATTTCCAGGCGGATGGTGTTGCCTGCATTGACCTGTGGTTTAAGTTTCAGTATCAGCCCGACATCCTTGCGTTCGATAGTCTGAAAAGGGTTGACTATCGGTGATACGCCGACAGCAGGTGCAACAGCCGTATTGGTGACATCGGTAGTGAACTGGCCGGTAATAAAGGGCACTTCCTGTGCAACACGAATTTCCGCTTCTTCGTTATCCAGTGTCAGCAGATTCGGTGTTGAGAGGATGTTTGACTCACTGTCTGATCGCAGGGCATGCAGAACAATATTGAAAGCAGGCACCCGCTCGCCAGTGAGGCTGGTGACGAAGCCTGATAGAAACCCGAGCCTGAGGCCACCCTGTCCAATATCATATTCTGTGCCGCCGCTGATCTGGCCATTGGAATTGACGTTGGTGCCCTCCCAGGAAATGCCCAGCTGGCCAAGCCGATCTTCATTGATTTCAGCGATAATAGCTTCGACAAATACTTGTGCACGGCGTATATCGAGTTGGCTAATGATGCTGCGGATAACCTTTATCTGATCATCCTGGGCGTGAATGACCAGGGCGTTGGTAGCTTCATGCGCCTGGATAGAAATTTTCTGCGCTGCGGCTGAGGACTTGGGATCTGAGGATTTCTGGTATGAGGCTATCAGGTCAGTCAGCAGTCCTACAATATCTTCTGCCTGGGCATGCTGAAGATAGATGACATAGGTGTCACCAACGGTATCTTCCTGGTCCAGCTTGGCAACGATTTCCAGAATACGGTCAACGTTTGCTGCTGTATCAGTGATGATAATCGTATTAGTCGGGCCATGTGCCGCAAAATGACTGGTTGGCGGTAACAGGGGTTTTAAAATCGGCACAATATCACGAACCGAGCCATGCTTTAGCTGGAAGACTTCAGTGATTTGCGAGTCGCCGCGAACACCTGTTTTACCGTACCTAATGGGTGTGGGTGTTTGCTTGGCAACGGCTTTTGGCAGCAGCTTGACCAGTCCGTCTGATTCAACGGCGACGATATTGTGTACATCAAGCACAGACAGGAAGACTTGATAAATTTGATCAGGCCCAAGCTCCTCACTTGAGACCAGTGTGACTTTGCCTTTTACCCT